>JANOSQ010000034.1:0-3119 GCA_031415915.1 Fimbriiglobus sp.
AGCATCCAGGAGCTGATAACATCTTAGCCCAAGTAGCGATGATAGATGTGGAGAATGAAATTAGGAGCCGTCAGACGAAGTGGGCAGAGTTCAAAATTATCCAAATGATACAATTGACTAAGGCTGCGCTTGCAATTCGGAAAAAGCATGGAGTAGATGACAAAGGTTTGGCATCAGAGGTGGGGCGTATAATAGGGCAACTGGAAGAAACCAACAAAGCTTCCGGGCCAGATTGATACTATGGCAAATACGCAGAGTCAACGAGATGCAATCGCCACTTGAGTGACGGGGTCACCGCGCCTAACTTAGAATTACAGCCGGTGGCGGCAGACAATCTTATTTTGAGTGTACCAAAATTGGGCAGCCATCCCTAAGCATTTGTGTTAAGTGGCAGACTCTATCCGAGGGCTGAGGTCAAAATGCACGATCAAATCGAAGCTGTTGTTCAGAAACTGACTACGCTCCAAAGCAAGTTCAACCCGGCGACGCTCTCGTACGGCGGTTCTGGCCCCGAGAATACCCTGACTTTGGATCACGTGAACGCCATACAGGAAGCGGCCGAAGAGCTTCGTTCCGTCCGCGGGAGTTTAGTGGAACTCATCGGAGTCATCGACGAATGCAACCCGGCCAGAATGGAAGAACTTGCTGAGTCAGACAAAATTCAAGCTGTTGCAAGCTTCAACCTCGACGCGTACCAACGGGATGGGTTTGAGAAGATCGACCACGGCGATGAGGAGAAGCTGGATGCGAATCAAGATGCCGCGAGTGGGCAGGCCATCGACAAGCTAAACGATCTGGTCGAGGACGCGAAGCCGGAGTTGCAAGAGTTGCACCAACTGGTCGAAGATGCGTTGAAGCAACTCGGCGATGCAACCTGACTATTCCAGGCGGTGCAGCAGACGGCGGGGGCATGTAGGCTTTCCGTGAACCGCAGTTCACCGGAACCGCGCCACCTCTAAGCTACGTCCTCCGGCGACAGGAACCACACACGTGCATCACTTCGATCGCGTACCGGACAAGTCCGCTTGGCATGGATACCGGAACGATTTCGACGTCCGAGACCTCCACAAGCGTTTCTTCGGCAAGTCTCACGAGCAAGTGCAGGAGTACTTCGGCGAAGGGAGTTCGATCTCGCGGATGGACGAGCTGACGTTCGCCCCGCGCCCCGTGTTCCAGTACTACGTCCAATCGTTCGCAAGGTACGTCCTGTCGCCCGCCGCGGCCGGTGATTCGGCCACGGCCAGCGCCTTTTTATCACTCCTCGAGGCGCGGGACGGACAGGACGCCGGCAGCGTCGAGGAGGTCTACCCGCTCGTCGCGAAGTGCGTGGATTTTATCGCTACCCACCAAGAGCACTTCGACGCGCCTGTCCACATCTACGGCAGCTTTAAGGAGCGGTGCGCCAGCATCGCTCGGGCCAACGGTACTTAGCCCGTCGTTGCATTCGACTCGCTACAGCGGGCTACCCGTGCGGCGATGGACGCTTGGGATGACGAAGCGCAATCCTCACGGCCGTTCGGCGATTTCGGGGAAGGCATCCGTGAGCTTGCGCAGAGCGAGTTCCGACGCGAACTTCTCGAGGGACCGCTCCTGCACGAATGCGACCCAAGCCATCAATTCGGCCCGCTCTTCACCGGTCAGTTCGACCTTCCGCTCGCCGAGTTCAAGATCCGCCGATCCAACTCCGGCGGAAGCGCATACGCCGCCGCTCGGCGCAAGGCTGTTGCGGACGAACGCAATGCGACATCCCGCGGCGATTCTAAGAGTGCGGAAGCGACCATATGGATTCGATCTCCTGCGACGCTGCGAGTTCGTTCAGAGTATCCGAGGGCTTGAGTCTTCGCAACCCTTCACAAAAGCAGGGTGTATCCAAATTCTTTGGGGGCCTTTACCAGATTGCGGCGGGCGGTTTTTCGCGTCAGCACCGGATCCCAGAATGGTTTCAGCCGGCATTGCAGGGCGCGATTTCGAGCGTAAGTCGTTGGGGCGCATGGGTTCTACCAGAAATCGGAAATGATTCCACGAGGGGGTGGGGCACTTTCGGCTGGAATCATTTTCGAGTCGGGTTGGCCAATTCCGGTAGCCAGGCTCCGACGAAACGCCGATCCGACCCAGAGAATTTGGATGCACCCCTCCGTCTCGCTTCCGCCCCGCATTCCCCACTCACGTAAATTCTTTGGCGCTCATGGCTCTCTCGTGTCAATCATGTGGAACGATGCAAAAGAAGCCCCCGGCTCACGCCGAGGGCTTCCTCTTTTCACGGTCCGTCGCTCACGCGTCCGGCTCTGATGTTACTTCCCGCCCCGCACAGTGCCCGGCGGCAAGTCCGCCAGTTCCACCGGCACCGCTGCGTAGTGGCTGAATTCCATGCTGAAGCTCGCTTGACCCTTGGTGGCCGAGCGCAGGTCGCTCGTGTAGCCGAAGAGGTTCGCCAGCGGGATTTTGGCGCTCACTTGGGCCACGCCGCGGTCTTCGGTCGTGTCTTCGATGACGCCGCGCTTGCTGCTGATGTTCCCCGTGATCTGCCCTTGGTAGTCCTTGGGCGACACCACCACCACCTTCATGATCGGCTCCAGCAGTTGGATGCCGGCTTTGTCTTGGGCCTCGCGGAAGGCTTCCAAGGCGCACAGGTAGAAGGCGTCTTGCGACGAGTCCACATCGTGCATCTTGCCGAAGTAGAGGTCGAATTCCAAGTCGACGAACGGGAACGGGTACTTGTGCCCCTTCTTCGCCCCTTCGCGCAGCCCCTCTTCCACGCTCGGGATGAACTGCTTGTCGATCGCCCCCTGCGTGATGCTGTTCACGAAGTAGACGTTGTTCGGCTCTTGCTTGATCTTCGGGTCGTTGAGCTCCTCGATCTCCTTGACCTTGACCTCGATCTGCTCCGGGGTGAGCGGGGTGTACCTCACCGCGATGACCGCGAACTTCCCGCGGCCGCCGGTCTGCTTCTGGAACTTGTATTCGAAGTCGACCGGGCGGGCGAGGCTCTGGCGGTAGGCCACGCGCGGGCGGCCGAGCTTCACCGAGTCCACGTCGTCTTGGCGGATGCCGACGGCGCGCTTGAGCTTCTCGATGCTGATTTCCAAGTGGAGTTCGCCCATCCCGGAGATGATGGTGTC
>JANOSQ010000035.1:0-6657 GCA_031415915.1 Fimbriiglobus sp.
AGCGCGGCGGGTTGGGATTTCGAATCGACGATCCTCGCCGAAGGATTTTCTCCTTCCGAGCCGGATGCGTAAGCTCCGTCCGTCGAATCGCACCTCGCGGCTCGGACGAATCAATCCAACGGTGCCCGCCCGCGCTCCGTCCGCGCCACGAACACCGCCGTCGTCATATCCGCGGCCACGTTCACCGTCGTCCGGCACATATCCAAAATGCGATCCACCCCGAGGATGATGGCGATCGCGCTCGCCGGCACTTTGTCGTTCGTCGCGGTCACCAACACCATCCCGATCAACGGCAGCGATCCGCCCGGCACCCCGGCCATGCCCGTCGCCGTCAGGATGCTCAGCACCAGCACGATGATCTGCTGCTCGATGGTCAAATCGACGCCGAAGACTTGGGCGAGGAAGAGCACCGTCACCGATTCGAACAGGGCGGTGCCGTTGTGGTTCATCGACGCGCTCAGCGGCAGGACGAAGTGCGCGATCGACTTCGGGATACCGAGGTTCGTCTCGGCGTCGCGGATGGCGGTGGGGAGCGTGGCGCTCGACGAGCTGGTGCTGAAGGCGGTGACGAGCGTGGTCGAAATCTTGCGGAAGAAGTCGAGCGGATTCATGCCGCCGAGAAGCCAGACGAGCAGGGGTAAGACGATGGCCATGTGGATGGCCAGCCCGCCGAGGACGGTGAAGACGAACGCCCCCAGCGCGATGAGCAACTTGTAGCCGAAGAGCGCCGTCGTGCTGAAAATCAGGGCGAAGACGCCGATGGGGGCGAGCTTCATCGCCAGGCCGATGACGAATTCGGTGATCTGGTTCACCCCTTCGAGGAAGTGGATAATCACCGCCGCGCGGGTCGGGTCGATCTGCGTCAGCGCGATGCCGACGAGCACCGCGGTGAAGATGACCGCGAGCATGTCTTTATCGGTGAACGCCTTCAACGGGTTCTTCGGCACGATGTTCACGAACGTGTCGATGCCGAAGTCGCTTTTGGCGTCGAGTTTCCCTTTCGCCTCCTTAGCGTAGTGGCCGAGCAATTCCTTCTGCTGCGCTTCGGGCACTTGATCCCCGGGGCGCAGAACGTTGACCAGTGTCAACCCGATGACAGCGGCGAAGGCGGTCGTGACGATGAAGTAGGCGAAGGTCTTCGCGCCGACCCGGCCGACGTTCCCCGTGCCGCCGAGCCGGGTGACGCCGAGCGCCAACGACGCGAACACGAGCGGGATGATCGCGAGGAAGAGCAGGTTCATGAAGATGTCGCCGACCGGTTTGGCGATGTACTTCACGGCCCAGCCGACCCAAGCCGCGCGCGGTACGCTCGCCGCTTCCGGCATCGCAATCGCTCCGGTAATCGATGCCATCGCTTCACGTTGTTCCGCGGACGGCGGCTCCCGCACCGGCGGAGTCGTGAAGTAGTTGACGAGGGAACCGACGATCGCCCCGAGGATGAGGCCGAGCAGGATGCGGGAATGGGAAACCTTCGCGGCGGCGGCCATGCGGAACACCTCGGGGATTGCGCTCCGGAGTGTTCTATCACTTCTTCGGAATCGGCTTCCCGCGGCGAGATCGTCCGGACGGAGTGAAAGACTGAGCGGGCAACTCCAGCACCGCGATAGCATGGGTAACGGTTCGGTCATCGGCCCCGGCGAATGGCAGATGATGTCCGCCGGGACGGGCGTGCAGCACAGCGAGTTCAACCCCTCGCCGACGCTGCCCGCTCACCCGTTGCAGATTTGGATCGTGCCCCACAAGAAGGGGTATCCGCCCCGGTACGATCAAAAATCGTTCACCGACAAACCGAGCGGAGCGTGGACGCTGATCACGTCTCCCGACGGGGCGGACGGCTCACTCGGGGTTCCAACAACCCGAGGAATTCCTCGGGCGTCAGTCCGGGTTCGAGCGCGTAAGTCACGCTGTCCATTTCAATCGCCCGAGTAAGGGACGGTGCTGTCCGCCAGGAAACCCAGTTGGAATTTCTCGCGGGCGGTGTTCCACGTCGCTTGATCGAACGGGGCGACGCTCGGTTTGTCGACCGGCGTCCGCGTTTCCACGTGGCCGTCGACGAACGCGACGTTGGCGATCTTCCCGGTGTAGCGGAACTGCGTCACCGTCATGGCATACGGCGAGATGGCGAACGTCTGCCCCGGTGCCGTGTAGGCCGTTACAGGCACGAGCAGGTGGGGCGAACCGAAGTAGCCGCCGAACGGATCTTCGAGGGCACCGTTCGATTTCAGCAGCACCGTTTCGGTGAACATGAAGGTGCTCGACGTGGCGAACTTCAGGATTCGCTGATCGGCGACGTGCCGGTTGTACGCGTACCCGGCGGTCAAGCCGTTGTAGACCTTCGCGATCGGGTAGACCTCGAACTTCGGGCACTTCGTCACCTTCGTGTTGTTCTCGTAATAGCTGGTGAGGATGCCGTTCTGCGGATCGGTGCTGACCACGTTGTACGGTGCGCCGGTGTTGCTCACGGTGCTGCCGAACCAGTATTTGCCCGCCGGCCAACCGACGCTGGCGTCGGTGTGCGGGGGGAGTTTCTGGAACGCGCTCTCGTAGTTCATCGCCGCGAGGGTGAGCTGGCGGAGGTTGTTCTGCCCCTGCATCCGGGCCGCGGCATCGCGGACTTTCTGCACGGCGGGCAGCAACAGCCCGATGAGCACCGCGATGATGGCGATGACCACCAGCAGTTCGATCAGGGTGAAAGCGGGACGGGATCGACGCGAAACCATGGAGCACTCCAGTCGCCGGGACGGGCGAGGTGGGGCACCGCGGCGGAATCCGACGGACGGGCGGGCAGGGCCGGCGCGCACGCGCCGACGCAAGAATGAGTCTGCCTGCCGGTCGCCTAGAGCCGAGGCACCGAACACGAACTGGACGGGCAGGTCTTCTGACTCACGGCTCGTAACGGATTCGAGGGGCCTTCCCGCGAGCGAACTCGCAGTGGCGGTGATTCCCCGAACCCTGACCGAATACAGCAGCGGCCCTGCGCCGGATTCTCACCGGCTTCCCTCTTCGTCGCCCGGCGGCCACCCGCCCGGCGAACCCATCCAGAGACATCGATTAAAGGGAAGGTCAACCAGATTGGCAAGCCCTGGGAGACGGGTAGCGGGTATCGGGGGTCGGGTATCGGCCGATCTATCTTTGCGAAACCCGATGCCCGGATCCCGATACCCGATTCTTCCCCGATTCATTTGTCCGATCCCCGGACACGTTCTAAATGTTAGCAGCCGTCATTGGGGCGGCGGCGAATCTCGAACGTGGCCGGGCGAACATGAAGGTTCTCGAACAGCAACCGTCGGTCGCAGTCGATACCACCGTTCCCGGCCTTACGCGGCGGCGCGTTTGGACCGCCCCCGATGTGACCTCGCATTCGCTGCTGGCACTGACGTTTACAAAGCTTTATCTGGCGCCCGCGGGGGCGAACCTCCGGCCGGATATCGCCGCGAGTATCGTCGGGGGTGCCGATCTCGATGCGATCTTCGGCCCGCTCGGCACGGTGGATCTTTCCCGAGTCATCCGGGTTCGTTTCGATTTGCTCGCGAACAGCTTGACGCTGGAATACCCGCGCAGCGATGGTTCGGGGGCCATCCGCTTGCATGGCGGATTCGGCAACGCCCAGGTCGTCCTCGAGTTCGCCAACCACGAGATGGCCGACGAGGTCTACACGAAGATTTGGCGGCGGCTGGGCGACCGCGTGGAACTGAAACCCTATCGGCGGGACTACTGGGATCTCGGACGGACACCCGCGGCGCTCATGGCGGGCGTGTTGATCGCCACGGTGGTGTCGGTCGTCGCCGCGAATGCGGCCGCCGATGCCGGGCCGACGGCGAATCCGCTCGTCGGCGGCCTCCAACGGCTCGATTGGCGCTGGCTCTGCGGGGCCGGGGGCATTGCGCTCGCGCTGCTGCAAATTTGGATCTACCGATTGTTCACGCAGCCGCCGACGCACTTGGAGTTGACCGCCCGCTTTCCGCAGGAGCGACGTTGATGCACCGCGACGCCGTGTACGACTTGCTCAACCGGATACCCAAGATCGATATTTCCAAGACCGTGCTCTCGCTGCGGTTCAACGCGGCGATCACGCTCGATTTGGTCGTGCGCTTCGAGGACCATTACTTGGTGGTGCGCGGCCGGGAAGCGGGCACCAACGACGACGGCCGCGCGTTCTTCGTCCCATACGAAGACATCCTGTTCGTGAAACTCGACCGCACTCTGAAGCTGAGCGAATTGCAGATCCTGTACGGTGAGAAGGTCACGAACGAAGACGAGAGTATCTTGGATCGCGCAGCGGACGACGCGGCCGAGGCCAACCGAACCGGTTCGCAGCAACCGACCCCCAAAGAGGTGACCGTCGTGACCCCCGCCGCGGCGATGGATCCGGCCGCGATCGCGAAGCAGAACCTCCTCGCCCGCATCCGCGCGGCCCGCACCGCCGCCTCGGGCTGACGGGCCATTCCATTTTTCGATGGCGAATGGCACCGCCAAACGGTACATCAACACTGAGGAAAGTCTCTCCGAACCCCGACCCGTGGCGGGTGCGCCGCATGGAACGACCCATCATCTCGACCCTCCGCGGGACGGGGAGCTACGTCCCGCCCCGCATCGTTCCGAACGACGAATTCACCCAATCGCTCGACACCTCCGACGAGTGGATCCGAACGCGGACCGGCATCCGCGAGCGCCGGCACGCCGGGCCGGGCGACACCGCGGCCACGATGGGCACCCTCGCGGCCCGGGAAGCCCTCTCCGCCGCGGGCGTGGCACCGGGCGAAGTCGATCTGATCGTCTGCGCGACCGTGACCCCCGATTTGATGTGCCCGAGCACGGCGTGCTTGATCCAGTCTTACCTCGATTGCCGAACGATCCCGGCGTTCGACATCTCCGCCGCCTGCTCCGGGTTCCTTTACGCCGTGTCGATCGCCGATCAGTTCATCCGCACCGGTTCGGCGAAGACCGTCCTGGTTGTCGGGGCCGAGGTTCTCAGCCGGGTCAGCGACTTCAGCGACCGCAACACGTGCATCCTCTTCGGCGACGGGGCCGGAGCCGTCGTCCTCGGGCCGTCGCAGGAACCGGGGCGGGGCATCTTGAACATCCGTTTGTTCGCGGACGGCTCCCGGCAAGAACTCATCCAAGTGCCGAGCATGGTGACGCCGAACCCACCGCCGGGATCGGTCGCACTGCCGAACCTGCGCTATCTGCGGATGAACGGCCGCGAGGTGTTCAAATTCGCCGTGACGCAACTGCGGACGCAGGTGCAGTTGGCCCTCGACGATTGCAAACGCCTCGGCAAGGAATTGAGCCTGATTGTCCCGCACCAAGTCAACGTCCGCGTGATCGACGCGGCGCTCGAAGATCTGGATTTCCCGGCCGACAAGGTCGTCGTGAACCTCGACAAATACGGCAACACCTCCGCGGCCTCGGTGCCCATCGCCTTGGACGAAGCCGTCCGGACGGGGCGCTGCCGGGCCGGGGATACGATCTTGCTCGTCGCCTTCGGCGGCGGGCTGACGTGGAGCAGTTCGCTGATCACCTTGTGATTGCAAAGACATAGTAGTGGTCCGACCACCGGCAAATTCCATGTCCGTATGATTGAGACATTCTTCCGGCCTGAAAGGCCGGTTCTGTCGGCCCAGGTCGGAGTTGGCGAAGCCAACGGAGGCCTGGGTCCACGGTCGTGACTCCTGCTCGCGGCCTGAAAGGCCGATTCATTCGCCGATGTGAACCGTCCTTTCAGGCCGGGGATCATTCTCCCTGCGGTTCCCAGGCCTCCGTTGGCTTCGCCAACTCCGACCTGGGCTGACAGAACCGGCCTTTCAGGCCGGAAAAGTATTCGGTCAACAGTGTAGATTTTCCGATGGTCGGTCTCGTAGGTCACGCTTGGCGTGACGCCCATGTCACGCCAAGCGTGACCTACGGAAGTGTCCACTGACCACTGAATTTCTCGATCCGGTACGGCGTCTGCCTATCATGTCCGTACCGAATGCGGAGCGTCCGTACTTCGGCCATATCGTCCGTCGCACTGGAAGGGGGTTTGACATGTTCTGGATTCGCACGTTGGCAGTGGCGTTGATCGCCGCCGTGGCCGTCTCGGCCGAAGACAAGAAACCCGCCGATTTCGACGCCAAGGCTCTCCTCAGTAAGTGGACGTTCTCCGAAGGGATGAAGGCCGGCGAGAAGACGGGAGCCGACAAACTCAAGGATCCGGCGGAATTCACCGCCGACACAATCACGATCAAAGGCGCAGACGCCACCTTCGTGTTCAAGTACAGCGTCGACGCCAAAATCAGCCCCGTCGCGGTCGATCTGGAAATTTTGGAACCGGAAGACCTCAAAGGTACCAAGAGTTTGGGCATCATCGCCTTCGACGGCGACAAGCTGATGCTCGCCTACAACCCGAAGCCGGAGGGCGCCCGCCCCAAGGACTTCAAGAGCACCAAGGACAACGGCAGCCACGTTTACACGATGAAGAAGGCCAAGAAGGAAGACGACAAGTAAAACCGGGTGGGACGCAGCACTGCTCGGTCACGCAAGTTTCGTTCAGAGACGGACGCGTAAGCGACGTTACAGCGTACAACGTCGCTTGCGCGTCCGGCTCTGATCCCAAACCAACAATCGTACGCGGCACTACCCGCCGACGGCGAGTTCGATCTTGCCGAAGAAGAGCAT
>JANOSQ010000036.1:0-7647 GCA_031415915.1 Fimbriiglobus sp.
CATGCGGTTCTTGTCTTGGAGCGCTTTGCCGACGCCCATGTTCAGGCAGATCTTCGTGAGCTTCGGCAAACTGAGCTTGTTCGTGCGACCGAGTTTCTCGGCGAGCGCGGGCCCGATTTCCTTCGTGTACTTATCCAGCAAGCGGGCCATGATCGATCTTCCTAGTGCGACCTAATTCCCACCCATTGCCAACGGGCGGGGTCCGGGTCTCGGTGTGAGTGAGCGACTACTTGGCGGGTGCGTATTTCGGGTTCGCCTTGGCGATCTGGCGGATCGTGGCCCCGCTCTTCTTCGCGTAGAGTTCTTTGGTGCCATCGGCCGTGAAACGGATACCGACGCGGGTCGGCGTGTTCGTTTGCGGGTCGATGAGCGCGACGTTCGAGATCGCCACCGGCATTTCCTTCGACAAGCGGCCCCCTTGCGGGTTGCGCTTGGACGGCTTCAAGTGCCGGTAGACCTTGTTGATCCCTTCGACGACGACTTTGCCTTCCTCGCGGAGGATGCGCAGCACTTTGCCGCGCTTGCCTTTGTCGTCGCCGGCGAGGATGGCCACCGTGTCGTCTTTGCGAATGAACATCTCACACCATCGGGTATCGGGGATCGGGTTCCGGGTATCGACAACCCGACATCGATTCAAATCAAACCACTTCCGCGGCCAAGCTGATGATCTTGTTGAACTTCGCCCGCAGCTCGCGGGGGACCGCGCCGAAGATGCGGGTGCCGCGCGGGTTGTTATCGTTGTCGAGCAGCACGAGGGCGTTGCTGTCGAAGCGGACGTAGCTGCCGTCTTCGCGGCGGGTCGCGATCTTCGTGCGGACGATCACGCCTTTGATCACGTCGCCGTTCTTGACCTCGCCGCCGGGCAGCGACTTGCGGACGCTGGCGCGGATCACATCGCCCAGGTACGCCACGCGGCGCTTCGTGCCGCCGAGCACCTGGATGCACATGACTTCTTTGGCGCCCGTGTTGTCGGCCACGTCGAGGTACGAGTACATCTGAATCATGATTCGATCCTAATTGCGGCCGGAGTCCGGTCTGTTTATTTACTGGCCGGGGCGTCGGTCGGCAACTGGCTGCCGGCGACGGCGCCTTCGAGGTTGGCGACGGTGCGGCTCGGGGCTTTGGTCAGAATGCGGACGAGCGTCCAGCGCTTGTTCTTCGACAGCGGCCGCGATTCTTGGATCTCGACGGTGTCGCCCAAATGGGACTCGTTGGCTTCGTCGTGCATGTAGCAGATGGTCCGCTTCTTGATGAACTTGCCGTACTTGGCGTGGCGCACGAGGCGCTGCGCTTCGACGCGGCGCGTCTTGTTCATCTTGTCGCTGGTCACGATGCCGAGGACGAGCCGGCCGTCGGAGGTCGGGGTGTCGGTCGCCTGGGCTGTGCTGGTGTCCGCCATTACTTACCGCTCCCCTTCTGGGCCGCTCGTTCGTTTTGGATCGTTTCCAAACGGGCGATGGCCCGCTTGAACCGGCGCTTGCCGGGCAGTTCGATTTTGTCTTGCAAGCCGGCCAATTGCGCGGCCAAGTCGGCGTCGCCGATCTTCCCGAGCGACGCGAGCTGGCGCTGGCGCTGGAGGGTCTTGACGCGGGCGATGTCGTGCTTGGCCTTCTTGATCTCGCTCGGGGTTTCGAGGCGATCGGTCGCCGATTGAAACCGGAGCTGGAACAAGTGCTTTTCCGTTTCGACCAACGTGAGCGCGAGCTGGTCGTCGCTCATGTTGCGCAGTTCTTCGGCTTTCATAGCGGTCTACCACTCCGGCGAGCCGGCCGCGTGAGCGGTCGGAGTTTCAGAAACTCAAACGTTCGGGCGGCGGCTCACGAACCGGCACTTGAACGGCATTTTGTACGCCACCCGGGCCAGCGCGTCTTTCGCGGCGGCTTCGGGGAGCCCGCCGATTTCGAACATCACGGTGCCGGCCTTCACGACGGCGGCCCAGTATTCCGGTTCGCCCTTGCCCTTGCCCATCCGCGTTTCGGCGGGGATCGAGGTCACCGACTTGTGCGGGAAGACGCGGATGTAATACCGGCCTTCGCCCGACACGAACCGGGTCATCGTGATCCGCCCGGCTTCGATGGCCTCGGCCGAGAGCCAGCCCCCTTCGAGGGATTGCAGGCCGTATTCGCCGTAGGCGACGTAGTTGCCGCGGGTGGCCAAACCTTTGATGGCCCCGTGGTACTTCGCCTTCGCCGCTTTTCCGCGGATCACCTGGCGCTGATTCTTGCGGAACTTAACCCGCTTCGGCATCAAAGGCATTTCAGCACTCCACCACGGATTCCGACTCTTCTAGTCCGCACTCGCAAATTACCCGCGGCGGCGGCGTTGCGGCCGCTTCTGCCCGCCCGCTTGGGCGTCGGTCGTGTCGTTGATTTCGCCGGTCACGAAGTCGCCGTTGTTCACCCAGCACTTGATGCCGATGTTCCCCTGCGGCGTCGAAGCCTCGGAGAAACCGTAATCGACCTTCGCCCGCAGGGTCGAAAGCGGGATGCTCCCTTCCATGCTCTTTTCGCAGCGGGCCATTTCCGCCCCGCCGAGCCGGCCGGACAGTTGGAGCTTGATCCCCTTGGCCCCGCCTTCCATCGCCCGCTGCATCGCGGTCTTCATGGTGCGGCGGAAGCTCGACCGCTTCTCCAGTTGCTCGGCGATATCTTCGGCGATGATCTGGGCGTCGATCTCGGGCCGGGTCACTTCGATCGTCTTCACTTCGATGTGCCGGCGGGTCAGCTTCTCGAGGGCCTTCGTCAGCTTGTCGATTTTCTCGCCCTTCTTCCCGATGATCGCCCCGACCCGGCTGCTGTAGACCATGACGCTGACGCGCTCGCGGGTCCGCTCGATGCGGATCTTGGCGATGGCCGGCCGCTGCTCCTTGCGATCCTTCGTCTTCGTGAGGTACGCCGCGATGAACTTCCGGATGCGGAAGTCCTCGATCAGCAACTCCGAGAAGTCGCGCTTGCTCGCGTACCACGCACTGGCCCAGTCGGTCATGATGCCGACGCGGAAGCCGGTGGGGCGGACTTTCTGACCCATAGCCGATGCCCTTTATCCTGCGATCTCGGGTGATACATCCGAGCGGTTCGATTCTCGCGAATCCCGGCCGCTCGCCGGTGGTGGTTCGTTACGCCTGCGTCGCGGGGGCCGCGCCCAAAGCCGGGGCTTCGACCGGCGTCGGCACGGGCAGCGGGACGGCGGGGGCCGACATTTCGGGAAGGCCTTCGACCGCGTTCGGGTCGGTCAAGCCGACGACGATGTGGGCGAGCCGCCGTTTGATGCCGAACGCCGTGCCGCGGGCGCGGGGTTGGATCCGCTTGAACATCGGGGCCCCGTCGATCCGGCAATCGGTGACGACGAGGTCTTCGAGGTTTCGGCACCCGAGGTCTTCCGCGTTGCCGACGGCGCTCTTCACCACGGCTTCGATGAGCCGGGCGCCGCGGTTCGGCAGGAACTTCAAGGCTTCGATCGCGTCGTCGATGTTCATGCCCCGCACCATCTGCGCGATGGGCCGCATCTTGCGGGGAGCGACGTCGGCGAAGCGGTGTTTGGCTACATAAATCATGGCAGTCGCCAGGGGTTCGGTGTCAGCGTGTCGAAATTACGGGTTTACTTGCCAGCGGCGGCGGCTTTCGCCTTGCCGGCGGTGTGCCCGCGGAACGTCCGCGTCGCGGAGAATTCGCCGAGCTTGTGCCCGACCATTTCTTCGGTGACGTAGACCTTCACGAAGGTCTTGCCGTTGTGTACGAGGAACGTGGAGGCCACGAACTCGGGCACGATGGTGCAATCGCGCGACCACGTCTTGTGGGCTTCTTTCTTGCCCAGTTTTTCGACTTTGGCGAAGAGCCGCATGTCGACGTACGGACCTTTTTTCAGTGACCGACTCATGCCCAGAACCCCGTCGCGTTGGGTGAATACCTGAGTTCAAAACCTTAGCCGTTGTGCTGCTGGAACCGGCCCGACGGGCGCCGGCGGACGATCGACGAATTCGAAGGCTTCTTCTTGCTGCGCGTCTTGCCGCCCTTGGCCGAAACGCCGGTCGGCCCGCACGGGTGACCGCCGCCCTTGCTGCGACCTTCGCCGCCGCCGAGGGGGTGGTCGGTCGGGTTCATGGCCATGCCGCGGTTGTGGGGCTTGCGACCCATCCAGCGCTTGCGGCCGGCTTTGCCGAGGCTCACGTTCATGTGATCCGGATTCGACACCGAGCCGATGGTCGCCCGGCACTTGTTCGAAATCCTGCGGACTTCGCCGCTCGGCATCGTCACGAGCGCCCACTCTTTTTCGCGGTTCATCAAGGTGGCCGAGCAACCGGCGGAGCGGCAGATCTGGCCGCCGCGACCGGGGGTCATCTCGATGTTGTGGATCGTCAGCCCCAGCGGAATCTTCGACAGAGGCAAGCAATTGCCGAGGCGCGGTTCGGCCGCTTCGCCGGAGTTCACTTTGTCGCCGGCTTTGAGGCCGTCGGGAGCGAGGATGTATTTCTTCGTCTGCACTTCGTCGCTGTATTGGATCAAGGCCACGCGGGCGGAGCGGCTCGGGTCGTATTCGACCGTCAGCACCACCGCTTCGATGCCGTCCATCTTCCGCTTGAAATCGACGAGGCGGAGCATCTGCTTGTGACCGCCGCCGCGGAAGCGCGACGTGGTGATACCCTGGTTGTTGCGGCCGCCCTTTTTCTTGAGGCGGACGAGCAACGGCTTGTAGGGCGCGTTCACTTTCGGGTTCGTGCACTCGGCGAAATCCGAGACCGAACCGCCCCGGCGGCCGGCGGATGTCGGGTTGTAGTTGCGAACGCCCATCGGATCACCCTCGTGTAAATCACACCGCAAAAAACCTTTGTCGCCCGCAGACTCCGACGGCTGACGCCGCCGGCTCGCCGGTTAGAAGAAGTCGATCTTGTCGTTCTCGTTGAGCGTCACGATCGCCTTCTTCCAGTCGGACTGGACGCCCATCACTTGGCGGTAGCGGGCGTGCTTCCCTTTGCGGGTCTGCGTCCGAACCTTCTCGACCTTCACGTTGAACAGTTCCGCCACGGCTGCCGCGATCTGCGTCTTGGTGGCCAGCGGGTTCACTTCGAACGTGTAGGCGTTGTACTTGCTGCTCTGGTGCGTGCCCTTTTCGGTCACGAGCGGCCGGATCAACACTTGGTGCGGGCGCAGCTCGATCCCGGCGACCCCGTGGACGCACGGGAGCCGTGCCGCTTTCCGGCGGAGGTAGCGCTTCGGTTTCGGTCGCGTCGTGGCCATCGCAAAATCCTCAGCTTCGATTCCGGCGAGCCGGCCCGGTCACGGGTCGGAGTCTTTGTCTTTCGAATTACTTCGCGGCTTCGGTCGGCTTGCCTTTATCCCGCAGTAGTTGCAAGGCCCCGCGGGTCAGCAGCAACCGCTTCTGCTTCAGCACCGTGTAGGCGTTGAACTCGGCGGCGGGCATCACCTTCACGCCTTCGATGTTCCGGCCCGACTTGTAGACGTTCGTGTCGTTCGCTTCGGTTCCGATCAACACCGTGGTATCGAAGAGCGAAACCTCTTTTTCAACGTTCTGCTCGATGCCGTCGGTCGTGGTCTTGACGATCTTCTTGCCGACCTTGATGGCCTTGAGCACCGTGGCCATGTCTTTGGTCTTCGGCGAGCTCATCGCCAAGTCTTCGACGATGTACGCTTCGCCGTCGGCGAACTTGCTGAGGATCGCCATGCGGGTCGCGGCCCGGACGGCCTTCTTCGGCAGGTGGTATTCGTAATCGCGGGGCTTCGGCCCTTTGGCCGTACCACCGCCGACCCGTTTGTTCGTCCGTTTCGTCCCGGCGCGGGCGTTGCCCGTACCCTTTTGCTTGAAGATCTTCTTCGTGCTACCCGCCACTTGCCCGCGGCGGAGCGTGTGGTGGGTACCGGCCCGTTGGTTCGCCCGGAACATCAGCACCGCTTCGTGGAGCAGTTGCCGGCTGATCTTGCCGCCAAACTCGGCCGGATCGACATCGACGGAACCGATCACCACGCCGGCTTTGCTGAGCACGGGGATACTGATCGTCTCGGTCAATTCGCGAACGAAAGCATTCGTCGGCATGGCAGCTGTCTCGGCCATCGCAATACCTCGCAGTACCCGCGGGCCGGTTCGCGGCGACGCGGGGACATCCATTCCCGACTGGGATTCACTTGGGGAACCGGCATCGAGCCAGCCAAGCTTCCAGCGGTCAGGGCCGTCCACCTTGCGGTGGGCGGGTCTTTGTCGCCGGGGCGTCGAACTCGTGGGAAGTTCGATCACGCTGATTCGGCAGACCCGAAGCCCTGCAGTTCTGGTTCGGAAACACAACACCGACCGGACTATGTACTGCCCCTCCGAGGCGGGCCAGTTTTCTCATCAACCCTTCGAGCTACCCATGACCCGGATCTTGATATCGATCCCCGGCGGCAGGCTGAGACCCTTGTTGAGAGCCTCGATCGTCTTGCCCGTCGGTTGGAGGATGTCGATCAAGCGTTTGTGGGTCCGGATTTCGAACTGTTCCCGGCTCTTGCGGTCGATGTGGGGCGACCGGAGAACCGTGTAACGTTCGATGCGCGTCGGCAGCGGAATCGGTCCGTGAACCTCGGCACCCGTCCGCTGGGCGGTCTCCACGATTTCGGCCGCGGTGCGGTCGAGCACTTCGTGGTCGTAGCCTTCCATGCGGATCCGGATTCGTTCGTTCGCAGCAGCCACAAGCAGTCTCCGGCCCAAAATCCACGCGATAGCGCCACCCCGACCGATTCGGGAACCTTTGAAGATAAGGATTGACCACGGCGCGTCAAGGGAAAGTGCGCCGAAGTGCAGGAAAAAATGCGCCGACGCGGGATTCCAGCTCGCCCGAAGACCATGGGACGAGGGTTGAAAGTCACCGGCAACGAGGCGGATCTCGGGACGACTCGAAACGGACGAGGTCGAACCGGGCGAAGAGCCGCCCGCTCGGCTCGATCCTCTGCGCCGACAAGGGGGACGAGCTGCTGCAACTCGACAAGCGGGCATTCGGGTGGCGATGTCCCTCCCGGAACTCCCGCCACGGGAGATGCTGGAGCGCCGGCTCCACGAAGCCGTGCGAGTTGCCGCGCGGGGTTGGAGAATCGCTGAGTCGCTCGTAAACTAATTTCGTCCATGTCCGGTGTCGGTCGGGCATTCGCCCCTGCTTCTCCTTCTCGTTTCGAAAGCTGCCCATCATGTTCCAGCGCGTTTGTTTGGTCGCCGTGGCGGCGTGTGCGATCGGCCTGAGCGCCGCGGTCGCGGCCGAGGCCATCTCGGTCGATTTGAAAGACTTCAAACTCAAGGGCGCCTTCGACGATGGCGGCGGTGTCGGCTTCGACGAGGGCAACACCAAGATCGGCTTCTACACCGAAGGCACGGCCACGGCCACGGTGAAGATCCCCGAGGACGGCGAGTACACCATCACCATCGAAGCGTCTTGCGACGAAGCGGAGAAGGCCATGGCCAAAATGACCCTGAAAGTCGGCGACGACGTGGTGAAGGAGAACTTCGAACTCAAGCAGGTCGAAGCCAAAGAATACACCTTCACCGCGAAGATGAAGAAGGGCGACGCCAAGCTGAGCATCGCTTTCACGAACGACGCGTTCGAGGAAGGCAAATTCGACCGCAACCTCTACGTGCACAAAGTGAAGCTCGAAAAAAAGAAGTGAGGCC
>JANOSQ010000037.1:0-8546 GCA_031415915.1 Fimbriiglobus sp.
ATGTCGCCGGAGCAAGCCAGCGGCATCGCCATCGACGGGCGCAGCGATTTGTTCAGCCTCGGCAGCGTGATGTACTACCTGCTCACGGGCCGCGAGGCGTTCCACCGTGACAACCCGATGAAGACGCTGATGTCCGTCGTCACCGATCCGATGCCGAAGCTGGCGGAGAGCAATCCGTACGCCCCGCGCGAACTGGCGGCGGTGCTGGCGAAATGCACGGCCAAAGACCCGGAGGATCGCTTCGCGAGTGCGGCGGAACTCGATGCCGCCTTGGCCGTGTGCCCCGGCGCCGGCGGCTGGACCGAAGCCAGGGCGCTGGAATGGTGGATCGCCCACCCGGACGCCCGCCCCGGTACCGGCACCGACCTGAACACCCTGGCAATGACCGACGACGAGTGATCCCGCCGAAGCGCCCTTCACGCAATCCAGGATGGGTCGTACAATGCGGTTATGGAGAGGTGGCGGAGTGGTCGATCGCGTTAGTCTCGAAAACTAATGTACCTGCAAGGGTACCGAGGGTTCGAATCCCTCCCTCTCCGAATTCATGTCAATGATCTGTTCGGTCGGCGACGCAAGATGTTATCTTACAACATTTTGCGTCGCGGATCCCCGATGAAATCTCCCGCTTGGGGCACGTTTGGTGCACATCCTGTGCACCAGGGGGAGTTCCGTGCCATCGAAAAAGTCCAATCCCTCTCTGCGTTTTCGTGTCGGCAAAGTCAGCGTTTTCGAGCACCACGGCGCGTGGTGGGTTTACTACCGGGACAACACCGGCCCGCACCGCAAGAAGGTCGGCGCATCCCGCGAGCAGGCCGAACAGGTGGCTGCCAAAGTCAATTCCCAATTGGCCAGCAATGAACCCACGCTGCTCACATTCACCCCCATCGGGGTTCCCGAACTCCGGAAGCAGTTCCTCGACTACCACGAGCACGTCCTGCACTCCTCGGTCGGCACGCTGAAGCGATACCGCTCGGCGACCCAGCACCTCGAAGATTTCGCGCGGACGCTCCCGAAACTGCCCCGCGTGCACGAGGTTGTAAACGGCGGAGTAAAAGTGTAGCGCGAGGAGGTGGGAAAGGCGGAGTAAAAGTGTAGCGCGTAACGGGGCCTTCGGAAGACCGGCGATGATGGGAGGAGCCCATCATCCCGACTCCGGAGGCCCGAGGTGTTCGTGAACATGGAACTCTGGGCCGAGATTCGCCGCCGCGTGCTGACGGGCGAGGTCGGCAAACGCGCCGCCTGCAGCCAGTACGAGCTTCACTGGGCCACGTTGAAGAAGATCCTGGAGCACGAGGAGCCGCCGGGCTATCGGCGGAGCCGAGTGCCCCGGCGTCCGACCGTGGAGCCGGTGCTGCCGATCATCCGCCAGATCCTCGACGAGAAGGCCGCTCCGCCCGCGGGTGCAGCGGAGCCGGTCGGCCCGATGGGTCCAGCGTCGCCGTCGCCCGGTCGTTCAACTGCCGCATCAGGTACGTCCGGGCCGGGACGCAGGTCGTCAGGACGACCCCGAGGGCGATCTAGGGAGAACAGCGTTAGCCGGTTGGTCAACGTCACCGTCACACCTCCCGCTCGGCGGCGGTGCGGCGGCCGAACCGGATGTACAGCGGTGGCAACAGGAACAAGTTCAACAACGTCGAGGTGACTAGCCCGCCGAGGATGACGACGGCCAGAGGGTACTCGACCTCGTGGCCCGGCTTCTGTCCGCTCAGGACGAGCGGCAGCAGAGCCAGCCCGGTCGCCAGGGCGGTCATTAGGATCGGGGCCAGACGCTCCTCCGACCCCTGCCGCACCAGCCCCGGCCCGAACGCCACACCCTCGCTGTCTTCCAGGTGTCGGTAGTGGCTGACCAGCATGATGCCGTTGCGGGCCGCGATCCCCAGCACGGTCACGAACCCGACCAGCGAGCCGAGCGACACCACCCCGCCCGCGACGCCGACGCCCGCCAGCCCGCCGACCAACGCGAAAGGCAGGGTGAAGGCCACGATGAGCGTCAGCCGCCACGACCCGAAGTCGGAGTAGATAACGAGGATGACGCCCAAGAGGGCCAGCCCGGCCAGCAGGTACAGCCGCCGGCTCGACTCCCGCCGGGCGGCTTCCTCGCCCAGGAACTCCGGGTGGTAGCCGGCGTCGAACTTCACTTCCCGCACCCTCTGTTCGACCTCGGACGCTACCGCCCCCAGGTCGCGGCCCTTGACGTTGCAGGTGATGTCCAGCCGCCGAGACGCGGCCTCCCGCTTGATCTCATTAGGCATCGGCACCACGATCACGTCGGCCACCTCGCCGAGCCGCACCTGAACCCCCGCTGGCGTATCGATGGGCAGTGCCTGAATCGCGGCCATGTCATCACGACACGTCGGCACGCCCCAGACGACCACGTCGAACCGCTTCTGCCCGTCGTACACCTCGCCCACCTTGGTTCCCCGCAAGAGCGTCGTCGTCGCCCTCCGGACGTGGCCGGGCGTCAGCCCGTACCGTTCCGCCGCCTCGGGCCGCAGCCGCACCTCGATCTGCGGCAGCAGCACCTGCGACTCGACCTTCAGGTCGGTCACCCCCTCGACCCCGGCCATCACCTTCTCGACCTCCTTCGCCTTCGCCCGTAGCCCGTCCATGTCCGGCCCGAACAGCCGGACCACGATGCTGTAGCTGGTCCCGGACAGCACCTCCTTCGACCGCTCTTGGAGGTACGTCTGCACGTCGCAGAACATGCCGGGGTAACCGTCCATCGCGGCCTGGATGCGTTTCCGCGTGGCCTGATAGTCCACGTCCGGGTCGATGCTGATCCACAACTCGGTGAAGTTCGGCCCGTACACCTCGTCGGCGACCTCGGCCCGCCCGATGTGGGAGCCGAAGTTGCGCACGCCGGGAACGGCCCGCAGCTCCTTACTGGCGAGGACCGTCATCCGGTCCATCTCCTCGACCGACGCCCCCGGCTTGGCGACGAAGTGCATGAGGAAGTCCGTCTCCAGAAACTCGGGCAGGAACTCGGACCCGAACCGGGTGGCGGCGGCACCGCTCAGGACGAGTGCCGCCGTGATGATCCCCAACGCCGCGTAGGGTTTGTCGATCAGTCGCGGCAGCACCGCCCCGTAGCCCCGCCGCAGCAGCCGGGCGACGGGGGCTTCGTGGCCCCGGCCCCGGTCGCCGGTGAGCAGCATGTACGACAGGGCCGGCGTCACCGTCAGGGCGACGACCAGCGAGGCGAGGATGGCCAGGATGTAGGCCAGGGCGAGCGGGCGGAAGAACGCCCCGGCGATGCCGTCGAGGAAGAAGATCGGCAGAAACACAATGATGACGATGCCGGTCGCGTACACGACCGCACTGCGGACCTCGTTGGAGGCGTCGATCACGACCTTGAACGCCGAGTGCGGGCTGCCCGCCGCCCGGTTCATCCGCAGCCGGCGGACGATGTTCACCACGTCGATGAAGGCGTCGACCACCACCTCGCCGAGGGCGATCACCAGCCCGGCGATCACCATCGTGTTCAGGGTGACGCCGAACGCCGTCAGCACGACCACGGCGGACACCAGCGACAGCGGGATGGCGGTCAGGCTGATGAGGGCCGTCCGCCAGTCGAACAGGAACACGATCAGGATCACGATCACCAGCCCGCAGCCAACGAGCAGGGCGTGGGCGAGGTTCTCGACGGCCCGCTCCACGAACGTCGCGGGGCGGAAGATGGTGGGGTCCATCTCGACGCCGTTCAGGCCCGGTTCGAGTTCCTTCAACGCCGCCTCGACCCGCCGGGTCACTTCGAGCGTGTTGGCGTCCGGCTGCTTCTCCACGATCAGCAGCAGGCCGGGGCCGTCGTTGATGATCGCGTCCCCGATGGGCGGCGGCGAACCGAACCGCACGTCCGTCACGTCGCCGAGTCGGATCGGGGCGTTCCCCTGGAAGGCGACGACCGTGCGGCCCAGGTCGTCGGGGTTCTGGATCATGGCGCGGTGGCGGACGGCCAGCCGCTGGTTCGGCTTGTCCACGAACCCGCCGGACTCCAGCACGGTCGCGTCCCGTGCCGCTATCGTCACTTGATCGAGGGTGACGCCCTCGACCCGCAGCCGGTCGGGATCGACCAGCACCTGATACTGCTTGTCCCGCTGTCCCCACACGGCGACGTTGGCCACGCCGGGGACGGACATCAGCTTCGGGCGGATCGTCCACAGCGTCAGCACCGTCATGTCCTGCTGACTCATCGTCTTCGAGGACATGCCGATCTTCATGACCCGGCTGAGGGACGACAGCGGCTGCAAGATGACCGGCGGGCGGGCGACGGTGGGCAGTCGCACGGCCTCGGCGGCGACCCGCTCCTGAACGTACTGTCGGGCCTTGTGGATGTCGGTCCCTTCCTCGAACAGCAGCACCACCGACGACAGTCCCAGCACCGACTTCGACCGGATCGTCTTCAGGCCGGGGGTGCCGTTGAGGGCGTTTTCGAGCGGCACGCTGATGAGTGCCTCGACCTCATCGGTGGACAGGCCGGGGGCTTCGGTCTGGATTTCCACCTTCGGCGGGGCGAACTCGGGGAACACGTCGAGCGGGGCGGTGCGGACGGTGCGGAACCCGTAGGCGACGAGCAGCACGCACAGGGCGAGGACGACGACCCGGCCTTTGACCGAGGACGAGATGAGCTTACTTAGCATGGCGTCCTCACTTGATGAAGCCGGTTTCGGCCCCGAACAACTCCTGCCCTCCGTGGGCGACGACGTTCGCTCCCTGCGCCGGCCCGGTGGCCAGTACCGCGTCGGCCCCGGCGGTGTACCGCACCACCACCCGCTTGCGGGCGTAGCTGTGCGGGGCGGTCTGGGCGTACACCCAGGTGCCACCGTTAACGTCGAATAGGACCGCCGACCACGGCACAGTCAGGCTCTCCTTGGCGTCCGAGAGCGGGATCGTCACGCCGAGCCGTTGGCCGGGGGTGAGCTTCCCGTCCGCGTTCGGCAGCTCGTAGAACACGTCCACAGTTGCCGCGAGCGGGTTGGCCGAGGGCGGGGCGGCGACCGGCTTGGCGGACGGCAGCCGTGTGCCGGGCGGGGCCGACAGCTTGCCCACCTGGACGGGTTCGGTGCGGTCGATGCCGTCGATGTCGCCGACCGGCAGCGGCACCCGCACCCACAACGTCGAGAGGTCCACCACCTCGAACAGAGCCGCGCCGAGCGGGATCGTCTGGCCGGGCAACGCGGACACGACGCGGAGTACGCCCCCCTGCGGGGCGGCAATTTGAATCGGGGCGGCGGTCCCGCCCTCGGCGTCCCCGACGACCTTGTTCAGGATGGCCTGCCGGGCGATGGCCGCGTCGAGCGTCCTCTTGGCTACGTCGAAGGCAGCACGGGCCTCGTCCACCTGCCGCTGGCTGCCGGCACCCTCCTTCAGCACCCGCTCGGCCCGCTTCACCGCGATGTCGGTCAGGTCGAAGCTCGCTTTGGCCGTGTTCACCTGCCCGTTGGCGTCCGCGAGTGCGGCGGTCAGCGTGGCCCGCCCGTCCGGGGTCAGCAGCGGCGTCAACTCGAAAATGGGGCCGCCGGCCATCACGGCACTTCCGGCCGGCGGCACACCGCCCGGAGGTGCTTTGAGAGTTCCACCGAGCGGAGCGGCGACCAGAATCGTTCGCCCGACCGGGACGGTGACCTCGCCGCCGTACACCCGGACGCGACGGACAGCCTTCGACTCGACCGCCGCCAGCTTCAGCCCGATTCGCTTCTCGGCCTCCTCCGTCAGGACGACAGTGTTCAGGTCGTCCTCCTTGACCACCTTGGCGACCGTCGCCGGCCCCGACGGCTTGTCGGCTTTCGTGGCAGTAAGCTTGTTGGTGACGAGCCACCACGCCCCGGCCCCGACGAGGGCGGCGAGTGCGAGTGTCAGGGCGGCGGTAGCAATCCGTTGCAGCCTGCTCATGGTTTGGCCCTCGCGGGGGTCCACATCGCATCGCCACCGACCGCCCGTGGCTTTACGAACGGCGGCGAGAGATGCGACACGGGGTCAGCCTGCGTGACGGGCAGGGGCGACGGGCTGGCCGGGGCAGACGGCGTGGGCGGGATTAGCCGCCTGCCGACGCCCCGCTCCAATTCGGCTAAGAACCGCCGCAGGTCGCCATGCAGCACGGCCTCACGGAGGTAGTTGTCGATCAACTGCTGGGTCGTTGCCAGTACGATGAAGATGGGAACGTTACCTTCCTGATACGCCGCCTGAGCGCGGCGGACATTGCCCTCGACCTCGGGCCGGACCTTGCCGAGCAGCACGTCGAGTTCGGCACACGCCTGCCGGTACTGCGTGTACGACCGCTGCACGTCGAGAATGATCTGATAGGCGACGGTCTTCTGGTTCCGCACGGCCCGTTCGAGTTCGGCCTCGGCCCGCGCGACGCCCCCCTGGTTGCGGTTGAACAGCGGCACCGTGAACCGCAGGCCGGGGCCGAGTTCGTGGCCGTTGCGGTGGCCGGCGGTCGCGTCCCCGATGCCGAGCAACCGGACCCACCCGAGCCGGGCGAACTTCAGCCGGGCCTCGGCGGCGGCGGCCGCCTCGGCAGCGGCGAGGGCGTCCGGGCGGGTGGCCATCGCCTCTTGGGCGAGGGCGTCTACGTCGAACGTCTGGCAGGCCGGCGGGGGCGACGGGTCGAGTGGCAGCGGACCCCGAAGCGGGCCGATGCCCATCAGGTTACGTAGTCGCTCCTCCAGCACCGGCACGTCGTACCCGATGCGGGTGGCGTCCTGCTCGGCCTGGAGGGCGTCGATGCGGGCGGTCGCCGCCTCCTGCGGTGAAATGTCGCCGGCCTTGAGCCGCTTCTCGGCCAACTCCGCGATCCGGCCCCGGAGCTTTACGGACTCGCCCGCGACCCGCACCCGCTCCTTCGCCAGCACCACGTCGGCGTAGGCTTGACGGGTGTCCCGCATCAGGTCGAGGCCCGCCTGGGCAAGCCGGTCAGCGGTGCGGTCGGCCTCCATCGCCGCCGACTTCACCCGGATCGGGCGTAGCCAAAGTGATTCTAGGGCGAAGTCGAACAGGTAGCGGAACGGCTTGTCGGGGACGGAAAAGTACAGGAGGATTTCCGGGTTGGGCAGAAGCCCGGCCTGGATCAGGTCGCCCCGGCTGACGCCGAGGTCGGCCAGCAGTTCTTGGAACGCGGCGTTGTTCCACAGGGCGATGGCGACCGCCTCGTCCTCGGTGACGCCGTCCTCGAACGCCGCCCCCGGCGGCAGGGTGACTTGTGCTGGACCGGTGTGGGCGGGGACAGTGTGGCCGACCCGTTGCGTCAGGTGGGCGGCGACGGTCGTCCGGTCGGGGGCAGGCGGAGCCGTCTGGCAGCCAGTAATGCCGATTGCTATCGTCAGCATGACCCAGGCCAACGCTCGTATCTCCGATAGGTTTGTTGGCATGTGTCGTTTTTCCCGAGCGTTTTCATAACGGTCAGGCAGGATAGTTCAAATATTTTCTGCGCATGATGTTAACTCTAGATAGTGCAACGACTTGCGCCAAGGGTTCGATTTGACATAAGTCGTTGATTGATAAGCATTTGCGGAGTAATTGTCAACACTGCCTACTTATTCTATTTGGTGGTTGATATTCTCATGTGGGGTTCCGTCTGGTCTCCCAGGTGCGTAACCCGCCACAGCTGTGGCGACACACCTCAAGTATCGGACTGGGCAGGTTGTAAACTTTATACGGTCTGGGATGATGCAGGGGATTTTATCTTCGCCTCATTTTCGCACTTGGCCGCGAGTCCCCAGCTTGGTCGGCTTGACCGGCCCGCCTGCCCAGCGCGTCCACCGAGCCGAGGCTGAACCGACCGCAGCCACGGCCCGGCGGCCCCGATCGACGTCGGCGACCGCAAGCAACTCTTCATCGACGAGCGCCTCATTGCCGCGCGCGAGCAGGTAGTACTACGTGTTAACCCGCCCCAAAAAGTTGGTCTGCTCCGAGATGAAAACGACAAGCCGTACCAAGGCCACATCGCCCGCGTGATCGACGACGGCGGCAAGGCGCGCTTGTACCTCGGTCATGAGGACGTGCAGATTCTCGAAAGCGACGACGGGCTGAAGTTCCGCCGCACCGGCGCGAAACTCCCCGGCGGCCGCGGACAAGGAGGACGGCGACCGGCTCCGACTGAACATCGACACCGGCTCCGCGGGGACGGCTTTCGTCGAACTGCAGGACGCCGACGGGAAGCCTATCCCCGGCTTCACGCTGGCGGACTGCGAGGAGATCGGCGGCAACTTCATCGATCAAAGCGTGTATTGGAAGGGTAAGACCGACGTGTCGTCGCTGGCCGGCAAGCCGGTTCGAATCCACTTTAAGATGAAGCGGGCGAGGTTGTACGCATTCCAATTCGACAAGGAGTGATTCGCCCGCGCCCTGCGAACCGAACGACTACAATGGCCCGGATCAAAACCGTACAAGCGAGACCCAAAAGGATTACTCGATGTCGGCTTCCCGCCGCGAATTCCTCCGATTCAGCCTGTCCGCATTCGGCTCGCTGTCCTTGCCCGCGCTGTACCGATTGCGCGCGACGGCCGCCCCCGCCGGCGAACGCACGGCCGTCATCATCGTTTGGCTCC
>JANOSQ010000038.1:0-2372 GCA_031415915.1 Fimbriiglobus sp.
ACTACAAGGGCGAAGACACCCTGACCTTCGAGACGTTCGAGACCGCGAGTTTCGCCACCGACGAAGCCGAACTGCGGCGGTTCGTCTACTTGCTCGGTTCGGAAAACGTCCTCAACAAAGAAGGCCGCAACCACTTCAAGGTGTTGCTGGAAGAGTCGAAAGCCGTCGGCGTGAAACTGACGAACAAGTTCTACGGCGAGTACCGGACACTCCGCGGGAAGATGTTCGAGGAACTCTGCACACATAACCCGAACGAGGCGAAACTGGCGGTGCTGGCCGCGACGCAGAAAATCCTCGACCGGATCCTGTTCATCGCCTTCGCGGAAGACCGCGACTTGCTCCCGCGCAACTCGATCCTCAAGGCCTACGATTTCGAGGATGTGGATGAGCGTCCGGTTTGGGTGAGTTTCCAGCGTCTCTTCCGCTGGGTGAATGCCGGCAGCACGAAGCACAATATCGCCGCCTACAACGGCGGGCTGTTCAAAACCGACGAGTTCATCGACCGGCTGATCGTGCCCGATGATGTCTGCGCCGGCTTCCGGGATTTGGCGGCGTATGAGTACGGCCGAGCCGTCGATAGCGAGAAGGGCCTGATCGATGTCGAAATCCTCGGGCACGTCTTCGAGCAGTCGATCGCCGACATCGAAGAATTGCAGAACAGCATCGCCGGCCGCGTGACGGCGCCGAAGCTCAAGGAGCAGAAGAAGTCCACGCGCAAGGAAGCCGGGGCGTTCTACACCCCGGATTTCATCACCCGGCACATCGTCGAACAAACCTTGCAACCGGTGTTGGCGGCACGATTCCTAGCCGTTCAAACGCGGCTCCAAGAGAAGCTGAAGGGGAAAGCGAAAAAGGTTCTCGACAATCCCCGGACGTTCGTCAAAGAAGAATTGACGCCGGGCGAAACGAGTGCCCTCGTACTCTTCTGGGAAGAGTGGATCGAAGAATTGAAATCGGTCCGCATCGTTGATCCCGCTTGCGGCAGTGGAGCGTTCCTCATCGAAGCGTTCAACCAGATGGAAGTGGTTTACCGGCAAGCGCAAGGCTTTCTCACGGAACTCCGAGGCCATGAGATTTTCGGCATCTACCAGACGATTCTCAACAACAATCTTTACGGGGTCGATCTGAACGGCGAAGCGGTCGAAATCGCTCGGCTCTCGTGTTGGATCAAGACGGCCGAACCGGGCACCGCCCTAACGAGCCTCGATCACAATATCCGCCAAGGGAACAGTGTTGTCTCCGATAAGAAGGTTCACCCGGACGCATTCGATTGGCATGCCGCCTTCCCCGAAGTCTTCGCGGCCGGTGGCTTCGATGTCGTCGTCGGCAATCCGCCCTACGTCCGCCAAGAGTGGCTCAAGGATTTCAAAGCGCACTGGGAAGCGAATTTCAAAAGCTACGCCAGCACCGCCGACCTCTTCGTCTACTTCTACGAACTCGGAATGAACATCTTGCGGCCGGGAGGACGGTTGGGATTCATCACCTCCGGCGGCTGGGTGCGCGGGGCGTACGGCGAAGGCCTGCGCGGCTTCCTGGCCCAGAACGCGGGACTCGAATCGATGATCGACTTTGGCGAGTTCCAACCCTTCGAAGATGCCGAGATGATCCGCCCGACAATCCTAATTGCCAGCAAGCGCAAACCGGGCGGCCCGATGAAACTCTGGAAGTGGTTGACCTCGGGACGACCGCCGGAGGCGCTTGGAGAAGTGATCGAGAAAGCACCGTCGATGAACACCGAACATCTCGGGAGCGATGCGTGGGAATTAGAAGCGGATGAAGTGCTAGCACTGCGAGGCAAACTATCAAAGTGGGGGGGGGCAAAAGCTGTACCAATACTGCGGAAAGCGATTGTTTGTTGGCGTAAAGACGGCATTAAACGAAGTGTTTGTCATCAATACTATCAAGCGCAACGAATTCATAGCCGCTGATGCGAAGAATGCTGAACTCATTATGCCATTTATTCAAGGTACGAATTTGCGAGAGTGGCACGTTGATCATTCACAAGACTTCCTGCTTGCAATGAAGTCGAGCGACAATTATCTATGGCCATGGGCAAATGAAGGCGAGAATGCCGAAATGGTATTCGCAAGAACTTATCCTGCGATTTACGAATACTTCAACGAGCATCGGGATGCCTGCATCAAGCGTACCGATCAGGGTCGCTATTGGTGGGAACTCCGGACTTGTTTATATTGGGATGCTTTCGAGCAGCCTAAGATCGTCTGGCCAGACATCACAAATCATCCTCGGTTTAGCATGGACACGGGCAAGAATTGCCTTGGCAATACTGGCTATGTCATCCCCGGCGGCGACTACTACCTCCTCGGCGTGCTGTCATCTTGGCCCACATGGTTCTTCATCAGCAAAACGGC
>JANOSQ010000039.1:0-3332 GCA_031415915.1 Fimbriiglobus sp.
CCCGCATCCTCGGCCATCTTCACGGCGATCGGATCGCAAAGCACGGCGAGCGCCGGTGACAATCCGTTGTCGCGGAGCGCGTGGATCAGCGTCGTGCCGTCGGCCGCCGAACCGCCGCCGATGTTGTCGCCCATATCGAGGAGGCAGGTCGGGCCGTCCGACTCGGCCGCCCGGCGGATCGCTTCTTCGACACCGATCAGCCGGCCCGTGAACTCGCGGCGGTCGTCCCACCAGTGGGCCGCGAGTTCGTCGGCCAATATCACGGCGAGCGGGCCATCGTCGTCCGTCACGGCGATGGTCGCCGCGCCCATCTCGGGCACATCCGAATAGGGAAATCCGTACACGAGGCTGTTCGACAATACCCCGGTCAACTTCCGCTGCCGCTCGGCGAGATCGAGTAGCGGCATCCAGTGCGGCTCGGCGGTCGCCTGGCGCTCGATGTTGACGCAGAGGGGCGGGAAGGCCGCGGCCATCGTCGGCCGGATTTGCCCGCGCAGCGTACGGGCCATCAGCGTCGCGGCCTCTTCGCCGCGCGCCCGCTGATCGAGATGCGGATTGGTGCGGTACGCGATGAGGGCATCGCACGCCGCGATCATCCGCCGCGAGACGTTCGCGTGGAGATCGAGGGTGCCGATGATGGGGAAGGCCGCGCCGAAGCGACCGCGCAGCCGCGTCAACCAGTACCCATCGAAATCGGGTTCTCCCTCGGCGACCGCTGCCCCGTGGGGAGCGACGAGCAAGCCGTCGAGCCGCCCGGCTCCATCGAGCGCCTCCGACATCCGCTGCACGAGCGCTTCCGCCGCCCCCGCTTCGATGGTGCCGTAGGGCATCGCCCGCGCCGCGAAGATCGGCACCGCTTCGATTCCGGCGCCGTCGAGCCCCGCGAAAAATCCGCCGACTTCGTGGTGCGACTGCGCGAGCCGCCCGCGGACGGCCTCGCCGGCGAGGAGCAGATGCCCCTCGAAATCGGAGAGTGCGGTGCGGCGCTCGATGAAAGTGTTCGATTCGTGCTGGATGGCGACGACACCGATGCGCGGCATGACGGGTTTCCTTTCGCGGGGCGGATCGAGTATCGTCGAAGTCCTGCGTTTCGACAATCGAATCCTAGGAAGACGGAATGCCCTCCACTCCGCCCATCGCGTTGGAACTCATGCGGAAGCACTTCACGGCCGCGGTGGTGTGCGATGCGCTCGATGCCGAGGGGTACATCCGGCAATCGCCGCGCGTTTCTTTAAAGCCTCTTACAGTGGAGGGGGTTCTGATTGGACGGTGCAAGACGACGCTCTGGGCCGAGATGGCCCACCCCGACCCTCGACCGTACGAACTCGAGCTGGCGGCGGTCGATTCCTGCGCCCCCGACGACGTGCTGATTTGCGCCGCGGGGGGATCGCTGCGTTCGGGCATCTGGGGCGAACTGCTCAGCACGGCCGCGCGGAACCGGGGTTGCGTAGGTGTGATCGCCGACGGCGCAGTGCGCGATCTCGCCCGGATGAAATCGATGCGATTCCCGGTGTACGCCCGCGCCCCGATCCTCTACGACAGCCGCGATCGCCAGCGCGTCATCGACTTCGACGTGCCGGTGGAAATCGACGGCGTCGCCTTCTCGCCGGGCGATCTGGTCGTCGCCGACGAAGACGGGGTGGTCGTCGTCCCGCGGCGAATCGAAGCGGAAGTGGTGCAAAGAGCGTGGGAGAAAGTCGGCGCGGAGAGCGAGGTGCGCGACGCCATCGCGGCCGGGATGTTCGCGGTGGAAGCCTACCGCAAATTCGGAGTTCTGTGATCCGCCGCGGGTGCTAGAATCACCTCCCTTAATCCCCGGGCGGAGTGCGACAATGGGCGATCGTGAAAAGAGCCTCGAAGCCGCCGGATACCCGCTCGACCGAGGGCCGAAACAAGGCGCGGTCATCGACCTGCTTTCGATCCTCGGCACGACGCTGTACGCCTCGGGTCAGGTTCCCTACGACGCCGGGGTGTTGACGAGCGAGGGCAAGGTGCCGTCTCGGGTTTCGGTCGGGGACGCCACGAGGGCGGCCGCCCTTTGCGCGGCCAACATCCTCCGCGCGATCGTCGCGAAGCTCGGGTCGCTCGACCGGATCGCCCGCGTGGTGCGGGTGACGGGTTATGTGAACGCCGATCCGGACTTCACCGACTGCCATCTGGTCATCAACGGGGCGACGGATCTGCTCAAGGAAGTGTTCGGGCCCGACGCGGGTCGGCACGCCCGCACGGCCCTCGGCATGGGCCAACTCCCGCTCGGCGCCAGCGTCGAGGTCGAAGCCATCTTCGAGTTGAAGTCCTGACCCACACCTCACTCGGGCGGGTGCGATCATGCGTGTTCAAAACCGCTCCATCAAAGGGGTCTCCGTCCCGAGTTTCCTATACGGCACTGCGTGGAAAGAGGACGACACCGAACGCCTCACGGGGCTGGCCGTACGGGCCGGATTCCGCGGCATCGACACCGCCAACCAACGCAAACACTACTGCGAGGCCGCCATCGGCTCCGCGGTTTCCGCCGCCATCCGCGCGGGGGTTGTGACCCGCCGAGAGCTGTTCCTCCAGACCAAGTTCACCTTCCGCAACGGGCAGGATCACCGCCTCCCCTACGATCCGAACTCGCCGGTCGCAACCCAGGTCGAACAGTCGTTGACGAGTTCGCTCGAACACTTAGGTGTCGAGGCGATCGATTCTTTCGTGCTGCACGGCCCGAGTCGGCGCGAAGGTCTCGCGTCATCGGATTGGGAAGCGTGGCGCGCCATGGAGGCGATTTGCGACAGCGGCCGCACCCGATTACTGGGCGTGAGCAACGTATCTTTGGAACAGCTCGCGGCGCTTTGCCAAGGCGCACGGATCAAACCGCACTTCGTTCAGAACCGCTGCTACGCGGCGCGCGGATGGGATCGCGAGATCCGAAACTGCTGCGAGGCCAATCGTGCGGTGTACCAAGGGTTTTCCCTTCTCACCGGGAACCGCGCGGCGCTCGGCCACCCGACCCTCCTCCGGATCTCGGAGCGGTACGGCCGTACTCCCGCCCAGATTATCTTCCGGTTCGCCGTGGATGCGGGGATGATTCCGCTGACCGGGACGACCGACGCCTCTCACATGACGGCCGATCTGGACGTGCTCACGTTCAGCCTGGACCCGGTCGAAGTGGCGAGCATCGGAACGTTGCTCACGGGGTGAAGTCTTGCGGAAAATGGTCAAGTCATCAGCGCCCCGATCGGCTTGCCGCCGAGGGCCACTTCGTACGGCCGGCCCTGCCGGTCCCGGACCACGGCCTTCGGGTCGACCCCCAAGCAGTGGTAGATCGTCGCGGCCAGATCCTGCGGCGTCAC
>JANOSQ010000040.1:0-8420 GCA_031415915.1 Fimbriiglobus sp.
CGCTCTCTACCACACCCTTTATTTTTTGGGGGTGGGGCGCGGTGGGGGGTCGCGCCCCAATCGGCGGGGGGGGCCCTCCAACCCCCCGCCCCGACCTACTTGGGCGGCAGACTCATTCCGCTTCCAACCCTTCGAACAGAATCGTTCCGAGTCGGATGAACGTCGCCCCTTCTTCGATGGCGATTTCGAAATCGTTGGTCATGCCCATCGAGAGATGGGGCAGGGGCCAGCCGGTGCGTTCGCGAAGTCCATCGCGCAGGCTGCGGAGTGCGGCGAATGTCGGCCGGCATTCCTCCGCTTCCCCGGCGTGTGCGGCCATCGTCATCAGCCCTTCGATCCGGAGGCCGGTCAGTGTCATCGCTTTGTCAGCGAACGCGGGCAACTCTTCGGCCGAGACGCCCCCTTTGGCGGCTTCGCGGCTACAGTTGACTTCGAAGAGAATCGGGATCGAGCGGGAAGCTTTGATTGCGAAGGCGTGGAGCGCAATCGCCAAGCGTTCGCTGTCCACGGTGTGCAAGAGCGCGACGTGCGGAAGGGTCCGGTCGATCTTGTTCCGCTGCAAGTGACCGGTGAAGTGCCAAGTGGCGTCGGGGATCGCCGCCGCCTTCTTCCACAATTCCTGCGGGCGATTCTCGCCCAAATTCGGCAGGCCGAGTTCGGGCAGCAGCGCCGCGACGCGGATCGAGACGGTCTTGGTGATCGCCACGATGGTCACGGAGCCGCGCGGGCGCCCGGCCCGCTGACACGCGGCTGTCACCCGCGCTTCGACGGATGCGATCCGCCCGGCCAACAGTGCCTGCAATTCGTCGTCGGTCATGAGCATCGGGGATATTTTGTTAGCCGGACGCGCCAGCGACGGTCGCGTCCGGGTTTGCGGAACGTCACGGGTAGCGGTTCGGACACCGTCGCTGGCGCGTCCGGCTAACAAAATCGCCGCCATGCGCATCAACCCGGGGGCCAAGCCATATCCCGCCCGCCGAGCAGGTGCAGGTGGAGGTGTGGCACCGTTTGCCCAGCCCGTTCGTCGCAGTTCAACACTAGGCGGTAACCCGATTCCAACCCGAGTTCCTTCGCCAGCTTCACCGCGACCAAGTGGATGTGACCGAGCAGCGGGGCATCCTCCGGGGCGATGTCCGCGTGGGTGCGGATGACCTTGCGCGGGATGATGAGCACGTGGACGGGCGCTTGGGGATTGATGTCGTGGAAGGCCAAGCAGAGGTCGTCCTCGTGGGCGATCTTCGCCGGGATTTCCTTGCTGAGGATCTTCAGAAAGAGGTTGTTCGCCATCATCGCCATGAGAAAAGTTCCGAAGGGAAAGATCGTCGGTTCGAGCCGGACGTTATTTCGACTTGTCGAGTTCCCGCTTGAGAGTTTCGCGGATCTTGTCGCGGATTTTGGCCCATTCCTTCGGAGAGCGTTCGCGATCCACTTCGACCTCGATCCCGAGCAGTCCTCCGAGTTGGACCGCGACGAAGTCCCGTACTTCGATCCGGCGGTAATAAAAGCCCGCCCCGGGTCCTTCCAATCGCTTGTCCGACTTTTCATCGCGGAGTTCGGGGTCGTCGAGAAAGGCACCAAACAGTCGCATTCGTTCGACTCGGCACTCGGGCCGCCCGGGATTGCCGAGTTCGTTCAAGATCTCCATGCGGAGACCGAGCGACGAGCGCCGGGCGACTTTTTCGAGCGCGACCCAAATCTTCGGGTCGGTCGAGTCGATGGCTTGGCGGGAGATCGATACTTCGATGCTCAACCAATACGGGCCCTTCACATCCTTCGGAAAACTCTCGATCGTCTCCAATAGAAGCGCGTCGAATTGTTTCTGGTCGAGATTTCGGAGTGCGGCGAGGGCATGATGGCGGTGGTTGAAATCCTTGTGCTTGGCGCCCAGAGCAAACAGCTCGATCTTGGCCTTGGCCGGGGCTTTGGACTTGGCGAATACATCCGCAAACTCTTCGCTTTTCACATCGGGGCGCTTTTCCAAAATCGTCTTGTACAACCCCGGGAGTTGCTTCGGGTACTTCGCCGACAGCACACGCAACAAGTGCGAACTGATGCCGACCGGCCCGCCATCCTCGTTGCGGGTCGGCAGTATCCGGTCCATGAGGTACTTCTCCTCGCCGACTTTGCGGGCTTTCTCCCACCACGCGGTCGCGGCGGCCTTGGTGACGGACCAACCCAGGAACGCGAGGAAGGCCCCTTTGCCGACTTCTTTCCCGTCCTCCCCGCGCGCGAGTTCCTCGTCCGCGAGGTTGCTGATGATGCCGTCGACCAGATCTCCGACTCTGTAGTTCCACGATTTGAAGTTGTTGAAAGCGTAGCTCTTCGACCGAGTCAGGCGCCTGTCGCCGAGGTGCTCGAGGAGCGCGGGGACCGCGTCGAATCCGAGGTCGATCAAGCGGCGAGAGGCGCCTTGGCCGTATTCGCGCTCGTCCACCAACCCGTCGATCAGCGCCTCGACGCTCCCCGGCTTGCCCTTCCCCGGAACGAGAGCCAACTCCGCGGACATCACCAACTCCCGATGGTAGTCCCCATTGAGATCGGTGTCTTTCTTCAACAGTTCTTTGAGCTTTTTCGTGGCGAGGCTGCGATCGAGGGTGGGGTGGGAAAGCTGCGACTCCCAATGTTGCCATGCCAAGTGCAAGATTCGCTTTTTGAGCGGTAGGCGATCTTCTAGGGCGACCGCTTCGCGTTCGCATTTCTTCAGGAGAGCGTTGGCCAGTTCCCGCCAGCCGCGCGACTCGCAGAAGATGGCGAGGACCAGCGCATGGTCGGGATCCAAATCGATACCTTCGATCGCGGCCGCTTCGGGTTTCACCTCTTTGGGATGGGGATCCCAATCCGGTTTCCATTCGGCTGTTTCCTTCATCAGGATCGCATGGCCGGTCTCCGTGGTCGGCTTGATCTCGAACGAGAGCCCGAGAATAGGGGAGAGCGGCTTCCCGTCGCTTCCGATCCTGCCACCCCAGCCCTCGTAACGGACCAACTTGGCCTTCTCGGGCGGCAGCGGCAGTCCGAGCGACTTGTATTCCTTCAGCAATTCGTCCGGTTTCGGCGGCGGGTCGGCGGCTGCGCAACGGCCGCACGCCGTGCCACCCAAAGCCGCCAGAGCAAGGAGGCTGACAATCCGGAAGGTCGCCTTCATAGGCCAGTTCTCTCCGCGGTGCTGAAGAAGGGGCCACTTGCCCTACACGGAGTGTAGCTGAAATTCTATCCGCCTCGCTCCCGCCCGGCAAAAGGCGTAAAATTCGAATGACTCTGCTCCGCTCACTCTTCCCAAGTCAGGATCGCCGACCATGGCCGCCGTGCCCCTCACGAATTACGCCGTCCACTTGCGCCCGCAAGACAACATCGCCGTCGCGGCCAAGCTGGTGCCCGGCGACGTTCAACTCACCCACGACGGCGGCACGTTCACCGTCCCGGCCACCGTCAAGATGGGTCACAAGTTCGCGGTGGTGCCGATCAAGGAAGGCGACCCGATCTACAAGTTCGGGCAGATCATCGGCTTCGCCAGCCAGCCGGTGCCGATCGGCGGGCACGTCCACGTCCACAATGTGAAGGTCACCAAGTTCGAGCGCGACTACGCTTACGGGGCCGACCTGCCGGCGCCGATGCCGGCGCCGGACGAGTACCGCACCTGGATGGGTTACGACCGCGGCCCGACGAAACCCGAGCACCAGCGCTACGGCACGCGGAATATGATCGCGATCATCAGCACGGTGAATTGCAGCGCGAGCACGAGCAAATACATCGCCGAGCGCATCCGCGCGCAGGGGATATTGAAGGACTTCCCGAACGTCGACGGCGTCGTGCCGATCGTCCACAAACAAGGGTGCGGGCACCAATACGAAGGGCCGGATCACAAGCAGCTCGAACGCACGCTCGCCGGGTTCGCCAACCACCCGAACGTCGCGGGCTACATCCTCATCGGCCTCGGTTGCGAGATCGTGCAGGCCCAGCACTTGATCGACAGCGAACACCTCGGCACCATCCAACTCGGCGGGACGAAGAAGATCCAACCGACGGTACTGACGATCCAAGACTGCGGCGGCATCGGCAAGACGACCGACGCGGGCGTGAAGGCGATCATCGAGATGCTGCCGCGGATCAACGACGCGAGGCGCGTGCAACTGCCCGCGAAGCACATCCTGCTCGGCACGAACTGCGGCGGCTCGGACGGCAACAGCGGCATCACGGCGAACCCGGCCCTCGGCGTCGCCAGCGATCTCATCATCCAGCAGGGCGGCACGAGCATCCTCGCGGAGACGCCGGAAATCTACGGGGCCGAGCACATCCTCACGCGCCGCGCGGTGAGCCAGGCCGTCGGCGAGAAGCTCGTCGAGCGCATCAAATGGTGGGAGTGGTACACGGGCGTGTTCGGCGCCGAGATCAACAACAACCCGTCGCCGGGGAACAAGGAAGGTGGGCTGACCACGATTTACGAAAAGAGTCTCGGGGCCATCGCCAAGGCGGGCAGCACGGCGATGGTGGACGTGGTGCAGTACGCCGAACCGGTGAAAGCCAAGGGCTTCGTGGTGATGGACACACCCGGCTACGACCCGGTGAGCATGACGGGCGTCGTCGCCGGCGGGGCGAACGTCTGCGTGTTCACCACGGGTCGCGGGAGCGTCTACGGCTGCAAGCCGGCGCCGTGCATCAAGGTGGCCACGAACACGCCGATGTTCACGCGGATGGAATCGGACATGGACGTGAACGCCGGGGTCATCCTCGATGGCGTACCGGTGGAAACCGTCGGCAAACAGATCTTCGACATGATCCTAGACACCGCGAGTGGGCGCAAGACCAAGAGCGAAGTCCACGGCGTCGGCGAAGAGGAATTCGCCCCCTGGCAAATCGGGCCGACGCTATAAATCGAGCGGTGACGATCACCGTCGCCGAAGGGGAGACGACGATTCAGATGGGTTGAGTCGGCAAATGCGAAACGGGCCGGCGAACCGCGAGGTTCGCCGGCCCATTCGCTTCAATCTCGGGCGATCAGTTCCACTTCGTCATTTCGAGCAGCACGTCCCGCTGGGTGTCGGTGTTGGGCCCGACGTACAGGTGGAGGTGGTCTTTGTCGATGTAGACGACTTGGACTTTGGGTTTGCTGATGTAGGTCGGGAACGGGTAGCTCGATTGGATCGTCTCGTTGTAGTAGACGCCGCACTCCCAGTGGCAGTGGTGGAGTTGGGCCATGCCGACGAGCGGGAAGAACCGTGGCGGGTCGATTTTATCGACGATGCGGTTCTTCACGATGGTCACGTCGTCGTGGAACTCTTCGTAGATGTAGGGGACGCCGCGAATGCGCTGCGGCAGGCTGCGGAGCACCTCGCGGTCGCTCGGCGGGTCTTCGCACTTCGGTTCCGGGAAGCCCTCGCGGATCGGCGGCAACAGCGGGGTGCGGTAGTCGTTTTTGTGGTTGTACTTCTGCTCCATGCGCTGGGCGACCCACGGTTGGACGCAGCCGGTGCTGAGCGTCAGGAGTAAAGCGGCGACGGCGAGGCCCCGCTTGGTCATCTTCGTGGTCATGCTACCCCCTCGTGGAATACCGAGTCGTCCTTGGCTTGCAGTGGTATCGGTTGTCCGGGTCGCACGGTTCAGGAAAAATGTGCGGGATTGCGAAAAGGGTGTCGGCGGGGTTCGGTTCGCTGCCCGAATTCGTGCAAGCGCGGGAAATATTTCCGGCCGGGTGCCAGATTTGCGCGCAGGGATATGTTACACTCTGGGATGGCTCAAGATCGGCGATGATTTTGCCGAATTGCGTTAACGTGTTGTAGGAAAAGGATTTGGGAAGCGGTCAGTCAGAGAATTGACATCCGCAAAAAACGTTTGGCCTTAACTCTGCGTTGGCACCATTTTGGAAATTCTGTGAAAAATTGATGAATTGGGCTTGGCAGAGGTGGGAGCGCCCATTGTATGATGACGCTCGTGAATCCGGTTTCTACCTCGCCTCGTAGTTCCCTTTGCGTCTCCGCCGTTTCGCCAAACGGCTTTTTCATTCTCGGCCCATGTTGGGCACGGTTCCTTTTTCTAGAGGAGTGCACTGTGGTTTCCGTTCGACCCTCGATCCGCCGTGGTTTCACGCTGATCGAACTCCTGGTGGTGATCGCGATCATCGCCATCCTCATCGGGCTACTCCTGCCCGCCGTCCAGAAGGTTCGCGAAGCCGCCGCGCGGATGAGCTGCAGCAACAACCTGAAGCAGATCGGCCTGGGCCTGCACAACTACGAGAGCGCCCTCGGGTACTTCCCGGCCGCGCACGGCCGAGACAACGCCGGGGCCATCTACCAAGCCCTGCCGTACATGGAACAAGACGCGATCTTCAGGAACTTCACGGCGCAGACCGTCGCGAACGCTTCGACGATCAACTGGTGGATCGGCTCGCTGGGCAACCGCCCCAATTCGACCGGTAGCCCGAACGTTCCCCCGCCGCCGCCGGGCAAGCCCATCTGGGGCGCTTCGGGCAACGTGAAGAGCCTGCTCTGCCCGTCGGCCCCGTCCGCCGATGCGTTCAACTCCACGCTCCTCTTGGCCCCGCAAACGAACGGCGCCGGCTTCACCTACAACAGATTCAACGCTTCCGGTAACCAAGGTGCGGGTTTCCTCTTCAGCGGGGCTCCCGGCTCGGTTTCCCTCTTGAAGTCCACCTACGCGGTGATGGCCGGCTACCCGCTCTTCTCCGCAGGCGGCGCGGACACGGGTGGCCTCTACGCCGGGATCTTCGCCTTCAAGAGCCCCGATAAGGGCTTGGCGATCACCGCGATCACCGACGGAACCAGCAACACGATCCTCGCCGGCGAATACGCCGACGCCAACGTCAACTTCGGCACCGGCAACGTCCTCACCGGCGATTGCGCGGTCAACTTCGCCTCCGGCCCGCTTTACACCTACTGGGGCATCCGCGGCGGTGAAGCCGGCGATAACCGCCCCGGTTTCATCTGGTACAAGTTCAGCAGCAAGCACACCGGCGTCACCCAGTTCTGTTTCGGGGACGGCTCGGTTCGCGCCATCCGCAACGGCGTCGACTACACGGCCTACGTCCAACTCGGCGGTGCGGCCGACGGTCAAGTCATCACCCTGAACTGATCCTCCAACAAGGCGTCCCTCCCCATGCGTAAAGCCCTGTTCTCGGCGATTCTCGCCCTCTCGGCAGCGGGTCTCGGTTGCAGCGAAAGCACCGGCGGCGGGGCCAACCCCAAGCCCGTCGGCGACAGCCAGCTGAAACCGCTGCCGGCCCCCGGTAGCCCCGGTGACGCTCCCGCGCCCAAGCCGGACAAGCCCGGTGGCACCCCCATCAGCCAATAATCGATCACCCGAACGGGTGAGCAGAAATAGGCGAACGGAGCAATCCGTTCGCTTTTTTCGTTTCCACATTCCCCGACAACGCACCTCGCTTCCGACTGCGCCGCCGAATACAGTGAAGCCATGCCGGCGTGGCGACACGTTTCTTAACGTGTCGGAATTGGAAAACCGAGACAATCCGACGAGATCCGATTGCCACGGCGGTATGATCCACGACACGTTAAGAAACGTGTCGCCACAAAAATGCTTCCCAGTTTGCACGAACCTCTCCCGTCCTACGGTGAACCATGCCCCGTCTCTTGGCACTCGCCATCGCCTTGTTCTTCGCCGGCTCCGGCGTCGCCGCGGAGCCTCCGAAGCTCAGCATCCTCTTCCTCGGCGGCACCGCCGGGCACAATCCGAAGGATCGCTTCGCGCAACTCGAACCGGTGCTGGCCAAGCGCGGCATCGCGCTGAAATACACGGACAAACTCGACGACATCAACCTCGACAACTTGAACAAGTTTGACGGCCTCATGATCTACGCCAATCAGCCGAAGGGCACCGCCGAGCAGGTGAAGGCGATCCTCGACTACGTCGCCTCGGGCAAAGGCTTCATCCCGCTCCACTGCGCCAGCTTCTGCTTCATCGACAACAAGGACTACGTCGATCTCGTCGGCGCCCAGTTCCGCAGCCACACGACGGGCACTTTCCGCACCAAGGTCGTGAAGCCCGACCACGCCATCATGAAGGGGTTCAGCCCCTTCGAAAGTTGGGATGAAACTTACGTCCACACCAAGCACAACGAGAAAGACCGCACCGTCCTCGAAGTCCGCGCCGAGAAGGATTTGGAAGAACCGTGGACGTGGGTGCGCACACACGGCAAGGGCCGCGTCTTCTACACGGCGTGGGGCCACGACCAACGGACGTGGGGCCACGAGGGCTTTCACAATTTGGTCGAGCGCGGCACGCGCTGGGCCTGCGGTCAAGATCCCGCGCTCGCCGGGGACTACGCCGACGCCCCCAAGATGAAGCCGATCCTCGGCGACCCGAAAGACTTCACCTACCGCGACGACGCCAAGATCCCCTTCTATCCGCCGAGCAAGACGTGGGGCGTGATCGGCGAGCCCACGAAGCGGATG
>JANOSQ010000041.1:0-3283 GCA_031415915.1 Fimbriiglobus sp.
TTTCGGGTTCGCCGACCGGCCGGGGGTTGAAGCGGGCCGTCCACTGCTCGTTGGCTTCCGCGGCCATCAAGTGCAAGATACTCTCGCTGACCCCGCAATCTTGCAGGCGGCTCGGCAATCCGGCGGCGCGGGTCAACTCCTCGATTCGGTTCGCCAGCGATTCCGAATCGACGCCCAATTCTCGGTAGCGATCCCCCGCGACGGCGGCGTTGAAGCGGACCACATGCGGGAGCAAAATGCCGATGGCGGTGCCGTGCGTCAGCCCGTAGTGCGCGGTGAGCGGGTTGGCGCAGCTGTGGCACACTCCGAGCATCGCCGCTTCGATAGCCATACCCGCGAAGTGCGAGCCGATTTGCATTTCGGCCCGGGCCGCGAGATTGTCCGGTTCCCGCAGTACGGTTTCGAAGTTCGGTTCGAGGTGGTTCCACGCCGCGAGGGAGCACATCCGCGAGAACGGGTTGGCCTTCGTGCAGACAAGCGATTCCACGGCATGGGCCAATGCATCGATGCCGGTGACGGCGGTCACCATTCTCGGCTGCGAGAGCGTGAGCTCGGGGTCGAGGATCGACACGCGGAATGCGGCTTTCTTGTCCCCGCACGCCATCTTCATATGCGTCGACGAATCGGTGATGAGCGCGTAACTCTGCGCTTCGCTACCGGTGCCCGACGTGGTCGGCACCCCGATCGACGGGAGCATCGGCTTCGTCGCTTTGCCGTGCCCCTTGTAGTCGGCCATCCGACCGCCGTTCGTAAGTAGGAAGTTGATCCCCTTCGCGCAGTCCATGCTCGACCCGCCGCCGATGGCGACAATGCCATCGACGCCGTGACGGCGCGCGAGTTCCACGCCCGTGGCGACTTCCTTCTCGGTCGGGTTCTCCTTCACGCCGTCGAACGTAGCGACGATGACGCCAGCCTTTTCCAAATATTCCACGGCCCGCCGGGGGTGAGCCGTCTGCGTCAGCCCCGGATCGGTGACGAGCAAAGCGCGCGCGATCCCGACTTCCCTTGCCGCTTCACCCAGACGGGTCAAGGAACCCGGTGCGAAAATGACCCGGCCGAGGGGTTGGAAGTCAACGGGTTGCAAGTGCGAGGGCCCGCTGTTTGTAGAGGTGCGTGAAAAGGTTCCCTTCATGCGGCTGATCCCAAGTCAATCGGTTCGTCGGCAGCGCCCCGATGTTCAGCCGCTCGATGTGCGGGCAGGCCATCGCCTCGGCGATGAAGGCCGCGTCGCGGGAGAAGACGCTGGCCGCCAAGGTATAACCGATGCGCTTGAATACATCGGCCTGCGGACATTCTATCACGCTCGTATAGGGGAAGAGGAACTCCTTGTTCGCCAGCGGGTGCTCCGGGGTTTCGCAGCGGATCACCGTCGGCAGCAAGTAAGCGATGCGACCGTCTTTGACCAAGCGCGGCCCGGAGCGGTACTTCGCGGTCACTTCGACGGCCCCCGGCGTCTTCAGCCCTTCTTCGAGCATGTTGTCGATGGCCTCGGCGACCTCGGGTTTGGCGAACGCGGAGATCTCGCAATCGGGGTCGTCCCACGCCCGCGGCTTCATCGACCCCAAGCGTTTTGCCAATGCGTCGGCGATCTTGTCCCCGTTGCGCGGCGTCCAGATGGCGGAGGCGTTGACGCAAGCCCGGCCCCCGTTGGCCGCGACCGATTCGACGAGGATATCGAGGTGGCGTTCGTATTCGTCGGCCATGTCCTCGCCGAAGATGATCTTGCTGTAGCCTGTGCCGTGGATTTCAACGCGGTGGTCGTTCTTGTACGGGGCCATGGTGCGGTCGTCGCCGAAGGCCATGCTGCGACCGCAGAGGCGGAGGATATCGCCGGCCCCGGCGTGATCGGTCGGCAGGAACCCGAGGACGGAGGCCGGGATGCCCGCTTTGAGGAACGCTTGGAGTACGCGGAACGGCGTCCACGGTTCTTCCCGACCGGGCTTCAACAGCAGCGGCATCTTGAGAGCGATGGTCGGAACCCAGAGCGAGTGGACGCCGGGGGAGTTCGATGGGAGCACCGCGCCGAAGACGTTCGTCGTCGGGTAGAAGGCCTGCATGCGGCCGGTTTTGTTCGAATAGCCTCTGTCCAACGCATCGAGGTCGAGCCCGCGCGTGAGGCCGCCGATGACCTCTTCGACGTTGTCGAGGACGTAGTGAACTTTGAGCGCGTTCCGCTTGCAGAAGACCATCGGGCTTCCGGTTGTCGCGGAGAGATTGCGGACGTAATCGTCGAAACTCAGCTCCGCATCGCCGCAGGGGAGCGTCGCATTCACGAAGTGATCCGCGGCCTTCTTGTACATCGCCAACAGGTCGCGGACGGGGATGGCGCGGAGTTCCTTGTGGGCGCGCTCCATGCCGCCGACATCGCGGGCGATCTGGCTGCCGGTGACCTGGCTCACCTCGGCGACCGGTTCGCCGGTGACGTGGTGGAGCAGCGTGGCTTTGTCGAGGCTGGTGTACGGCTTGCCGAAGCGCAGGGCGGGTATTTGGATCATGGCGGGGAGGTCCTGATTCAATGATGAGGCTTCAGCAACTCGGCGGCCCAATCGGCGTCCGTCGACCGCAATCCGACAACCGGCGGATGGGAGTAATCGATTCTCGTCTCGTAACCCGCGTCGTCGAACGACCGCGAAAAGCAGGGTTGGAGATCGATGATCACATCACCGTGTTCCGGCCTGAGGGGTATCGGTATCCGCGGAAGGGAATTCCGCACCGACACAGCCCAAACGGAGGCTTTCGGAAAATGTTGCGCCCGGCTGACCAGCGCGTAATAGTCCGCCAGAGGGGGGCGTGGTCGTCCCATGGGAATCCGCTCACCATCGCGGAGCAAATCGATTTCGACCAAGCTCATACCCGTGGCTAAGTATTCGCTCCGCTTGGCCAAGTACGCTTCGCGATCTTCGCCTCGGCTCTTGTTGGATGGACTCAGTAGTTCAACTACCGTCACGAGTCGATTGCCTTTCTTGTCCACGATTTGCAAATACCGTGGACCTTTACGCTTGACGGCTTTGGCGAGACTGACGATCGCAGACTCCGCGGTCGGCTTTGCTAGTTCCAGAGTCGCCGTTCCCCCTCCCCGTCCAGACGCAACGAACGCATCCGGCACCGCGAATGGCGTTCGTTCATCCCCGTCTTCCGCTTCAAGCCAAACGTGCTGTTCCACATCGGCGTAGTAACCGTCGGGCAACACCCGCGTGATCGCCGCGCCCATCGCGACAACCATTCGGGTATGGAAGCCCGACCAGTATGTCGGATCTTCCAAATACGGATCCATTCCCGGAAA
>JANOSQ010000042.1:0-3225 GCA_031415915.1 Fimbriiglobus sp.
GCGACGCGGGGGTGTTGCAACCAGTCGAACTTCACGAGCGATCGCACCGCCGCGTGCTTCTCCGATTCGGTCTTGCTCAGCAGGAGTTTCTTCGAGCAGTTCAACACGTCCTCGGCGGTCGCATCCTTGGCGACCGGGGCACTGAAGCTCGCCGGGGCGACGGCAGACTTCTCCACCGGCTTCGCCGACTGAGGCATCACCGAAGGGACGATCACAGCCGGCGTCTGCTCCACTTTCAGGAACTGGACGACGGGGGCGGTGGTGAACGCCGGTTTACCGGGATTCGCTTCGACCACCTCGGCCGTCATCGGTTTGGCCGGGGCTTTGTCGGCGAGAACCGGCATCGGCTCCGGCGTCGGCTGAGCCATGCGGGGCATCGAGTCGCTGTTGCCCTTCAAGATGGTGAAGAGGCTTTGATCCGGCCCGGTGCCGGGCGCGGGGGCCGGGTGGAGCGTGTTCGTGTACATCTCTTGGAATGCGACGAGAGTCTTGCGGGCACGGGCGACCGCTGCCGGCGCGGGCTTGGCGTCCGGTTTCTTGTCTTCCTCGTCCTTCTTCTTGTCGCTTTCCTTCGGCCCTTCCAAGTTCTTCTTCGGATCGATTTCCGGCTCCGGGGCGGGCGGAACGTAGCACGCGAGGCACTTCTCCAAGGCGATGGCCGCGGTGCAGCGGACGCGGACGGAGCGCTCGGCGGGGTTGCCGTCGAGATCCATACCCGAGACGGACGCTTCCAGCGCGGCCAGCGTGATCTTGTTGCAACAGCACCCGCGGCTCAGGGCTTGGGCGGCTTCGAACCGGACGCACTCGCTCGGATCCATCCGCAGGGCATCCGACAACCCTTTGGAGGCGTTCGGGTAGTACCGGCAATCGAGCGTGCCGAGGTAGCGGACATCCATCTGCCGGGCCTTGGCTTCGGCCGCGTCCTTCTTGCCTTCGGCCGCGGCACCCGCGACGCCGGGTTTGGCCAGATCATCTGCGGAGGGGAGGATCGGGCAGAAGGCGGGGATGACGCCCCCGGTCAGCGAGCTGATCGGCTTGGTCATCCCATTGATGAGCGCTCCCGCCGGGGTCTTGCAGAGCTTGCGGCGGAACGCTTCGCAGCGCACGCAAATCTTTTCGAGGCAGCCGGGCTTCACGGCACCCGCGGCCGTACCGGCCGTAGCAGCGGCACCCGCCGGAGTCGCAGCGGCGGCTGGTGCCGCAGCGGCCGCCGGGGCTTGGGCGACCGCAGGGGAAACGACGCCCACCAGCGCGAGGGATGCCAACCAACTCTTGAATAGCAATCGGGACATACCATGCCCTCCCAGTAAAAAGGGGATGACTCGATCCGCTGGAGCAGTGGAACGAGAATGCGAGTTGCCAATCTCTTCGGCCGAAGGCATGGGCAGTCTTCAACGATTACTCAAGATGGGCGGAATGACACGCTTTCGCGCTTCGGGTGGATTGCACAGATTGAGACGGAATCGCGGGGTTTGTGGATTTTGGCTGTTCTCGGCAAGCCGGGGGAGACGAAGTAATCGGCAAGCCGTTCTTTCGCTCACCGCGAGCGGGAGAACACCCGCTTTCCCGCAGATCGCGTTATCAGGAGGCTGTTGCCATGAACTGGAAACTGGTTCGCCCGCAGCAAGTACGGATTCGAGGCTTGTCCTGTTGGGTCGCGGCGATGGCCCTTCTAGTCGGGGGTCAATCGGTCGTGGCCCAGGCGCCGATGGTCGCCCCGCTCGACTTGACCACCGCCGATGCCAACGTCCCGCTGCTCGCATTGCCGGGCATCACGCCGGCGAGTTGTACCAATTGCGAGTCGCCCGCACCCGCCATGGCTTCGGGCCACGGGTTGTTCTTGCCGCGGCACACCGGCGCCGCCGGGTGCGGTGGCAACAACTGCGGGGCCGCTTCCTGCGGCGACTGTGGGGAAGGCGGTTGCGTGGCCGGCCGTGGGGCATGCGTCACACACGAAGGGAATGGCCGTTGCGGTCGGCTCTTCGCGGCCTTTCACAACGCCCTCTGCTGCCCCGATCCTTGCTACGAACCACGCTGGAATACCACGGCCAACGCGGGCTTGTTCCTCGATTACGCCCGGCCGACCACGATCACCCGCTTCCGCTGGGATAGCGGCCAAGGGATGACGAACCCCGACCGCGGGGAATTCTTCTGGGCGCGCACCGGCGGCCGCGGACCGGCCCGCAACGAGACACGCGTCAATTACGACGAACTGAGCCTCTACCAAGAAGTCGGCGGCGACAAATTCTCGTTCTTCATCGCTACGCCTTACCGCAGCCTCAACGGCCAGCAGAACGGCGGCAGCGGCGGCTTCGGGGACCTCGTGCTCGGGACGAAGACGATATTCCTCGACAGCGAATTGTTGAACATGACCTTCCAATTCAAAACCACCGTGCCCACCGGCACCGCGGGCAACGGCACCGGCACCGGCCACGTGTCGCTCGAACCGTCGTTCCTCAACACGGTGAAATTGCACACCGACGCATACTGGCAATCGCAAGTTGCCTTCAGCATCCCCATCGGCGGTACCCAAGGAACCGTGGGCACGGTGCTGCATTACCACAACAGCTTCAACACCGTGCTCTGCCGGCCGGTCGCGGATACGGTGCTCGTGGGCATGGCCGAGTTCAACGGCTGGACGTTCACCTCGGGCGGCTACACCGACCCCGGTACGGGCCTGACGAGGAGCGCCAAAGGCATCACCTACTTCTCGGCGGGGCCGGGCCTCCGACTCGGGATTTGCGATAAAGTGGAACTCGGCTTCGGCGTGCAATTCAACGTGACCTCGGGCCGCTTCGCCGAGCAGTTGTACCGCAGCGAACTCCGCTGGCGGTTTTGATCCCCAGAATCCGCCCGGCTCCGCGCCGGGCGGATTATGCTTTGGGAAGTTCCCACAACTGGATGGGAGACGTGTTCGCCGGATAATCCCCATCCTTCCCTTTCACTTTCCCGTTGCCGCTGCTGTTGGCGTTGGTCGCCGAGTGGGCCAAGAACCTCCCATGCCGCGTCAAACTGTGGCAGTTCGGGAGTTTGCCCGATTCAAAGAGGGGCTTGGCGTCGCCCGGTTTCCAGACGAACAGACGACCTTGGCCCGGTTGGCCGCTGGTGACCCCCGCCAAGAATCCTTCGTCGAACCAAAGCAATTCGTGGATGAAACCCTCGTTGTCGGCGGCCCCTTTCCACTGCGACAACCGCTTGCCCGTGGGCCATTCCAATTCGACGGCG
>JANOSQ010000043.1:0-4864 GCA_031415915.1 Fimbriiglobus sp.
GCACCTCCGCCGCCGACCAGTTGGTGTAACGTCGGGCCGACTTCAGTTCCGGGTCGGCCTGGGTGCGCGGTTCGACCACGTCTCATGTGGAGCTCAATCGGGGAACCTCAATGGGTAAGCAACCTCCTGCCGCTCGCCTTACTGGGAGATCGCTTCGGGTTGCTCCCCGTCGAACTGGTCGCCACCGTTTCCGTTGCATCGAATCTTCTGGAACTGCGCAGCGCCATTCGATCCGCTTCGAAAATCAACAGTCCGGACGAGTTCCGTATAGGGACTCCATAAGTTAGCCGAACATGTACTGGCGACCTCGACCCCGGAATGCGAATGACCCCGTCCCCCCCGCCACCCGGCAAGAAGTCCAAGTCGGCCCTGCTGATCGTCTTCCTCGTCGTCTTCATCGACTTGCTCGGCTTCGGCATCGTGCTGCCCCTCATGCCGCGCTTCGCCGTCGACTACTTGGCCGACACCTCGTACATGGCCCGCGGGGTCATCATCGGGTTGCTCTATTCGTCGTTCTCGATCATGCAGTTCATCTTCTCGCCCGTCTGGGGGCGGCTCTCGGATCGCATCGGCCGCCGGCCGATCCTCACCATGGGACTCGTCGGCTCGGTCGTCTTCTACGCGCTCTTCGCCTTCGCCTGCACGATCCCCGCCACCGATGCGGCGCTGGCGATCACCTTGCTCATGGCGTCGCGGATCGGTGCCGGGATCGCCGGCGCCAGCGTCAGCACCGCGTCCGCCGTTATCGCCGATTCCACGACGCCGGAGAAGCGGTCGAAAGGGATGGCGCTGATCGGCGCCGCCTTCGGCATCGGCTTCACCTTCGGCCCGCTCATCGCCTACTTCGGGCTGGAAACGTTCGGCGAAGAAGCCCGCTGGGCACCGGGGGCCATCGCTTCCGGGTTATCGCTCTTCGCCACGATTTTGGCCGTCTTGCTGTTACCCGAGACGTTGAAGCCCGGAGCGGTGCAAGCGACCTCACACCGGGGGGCTTTCAGCTTGGGGCGATCCCTCGATGTGCTCAGGATGCCCGCCGTCGGGCCGCTCATCCTGATTTACTTCTTGTCCATCTTCGCGTTCGCCAACTTCGAAGTGACGCTCGCCCTCTTCACCGAGAGGGCCTTCGGCTTCACCAACAAAGACAACTACCTCGTCTTCGCCGGCGTCGGCTTCGTGCTAATGGTGGCGCAGGGGGGCTTCTACCGACGCTTCGCGGGCAAGGTGTCCGACCTCACGCTGATGAAGGCGGGCCTCGGCATGATGTTCATGGGCCTCGGTGGCCTCGGGGCCGTGGCCTACGCCGTCTACCTGATGAAGAGCGCCGGCGGCTCGGCCGACGGCTTCCGGTTGCTCTTCTACATCGCTTCGGCCGTGGCCGTCTTCGGCTTCGCCTTCCTTAACCCGTCGGTAGCGGCACTCGTCTCCCGTCGGGCCGACCCGAACCGACAAGGGGAAATCCTCGGCGTCAACCAGTCCTTCGCTTCGCTCGGGCGCATCCTCGGGCCATTCCTCGGCAGCGTCGTCTTCTGGTGGCACGACTCGCACACGCTGCCGTTCGCGCTCGCCGGGGTCACGCTGGTGTTGGTCGCCTTGCTCGCGGCGAAACAAGAAAACCCCGCGCCGGCGCCTACCGCGTGACAGCCTCGCTGCTGAACCTGCGGCCGCGTCGCATCGCTCTGTTGAAGCCGAGCGCCCTCGGGGACATCGTGCACAGCCTGCCGGTGCTGTCGGCGCTGAAGGAACTCTATCCATCCAGTTCCATTGACTGGATCGTGAATCGCTCCTTCGAGCCGCTGATCGTGGGTCACCCGGATTTGCACGCGACGGTCCCGTTCCAACGCGGTGCGTTCAAAGGGCTGTGGAAGTCGCTGAGTTACTCGGTTCAATTCGCCGATCAGTTGCGGAAGAACCGTTACGATCTCGTCGTCGATCTCCAAGGATTGCTACGCACCGGCATCATGGCCGCGGCGACGGGTGCACCGGTGCGCGTCGGGTTCGCCAAAGCGCGCGAGGGGAGCCGGCACGCCTACACGCACCGCATCGATGTGCCCGACGCGACTCGCATCCACGCGGTGGATCGCTACTGGCGCGTCGTCGAAGCGTTGGGCGGTGGGCACTTGGCGAAGCGGTTCCATGTGCCGCTCCATCCGCGGGAATTGCAGACTATCGACCGCGAGTTCCGTGACTATCCTCGCCAGTGGATCGCGCTGGCACCCGGCGCCAAGTGGCTAACGAAGCGTTGGCCACCGGCGCACTTCGCGGACTTGGTCAACCGCGCCCGCGCCGAATTCGGGGGCACGGTCTTCCTCGTCGGCGCCGCCGAGGATGCTCCGCTCGCGCTCGAGATTCAACAGCGCTCCGCGGGAGGCTGCGTCGATCTCACCGGCAAAACATCGCTGCCGAAACTAGCGGCGTTGCTCGCCCGCGCCGATGTCATGCTCGCCAACGACACGGGGCCACTCCACCTCGCGGCCGCGCTCGGCACGCCCTGCATCGCGCCCTACACCTGCACGATCATCGCCAAGCACGGCCCCTACGGCTCGCGGCACACCGGGATCGAAACGAGCGTTCCTTGTGCCGGGAGCTATTTGCGACAATGCCCCAACGGTATGATTTGCATGGATGAACTGACGCCCGAGAGGTTGTGGCCGGCGCTAAAGAGTGTGTTGTCGAGAGCGGAGCCACCCCCTCTCCGCTTCGGAGAGGGGGAGCCGGAGTTTCCCTATGCCTAAACTCCTGATCCTCGCCAGCGGATCCCTCGGCCGCCGGGAGTTGATGAAACTCCACGGCTACGCCTTCGAGATCCGGCCGTCGAACGTCCCCGAACCGACCGAAGCGCGGTTGGGCAACTGCGAACATTACGTCGCGGAACTCGCTTGGCTCAAGGCGCAGGCCATTGCGCCGACCGTAGACGACGGCATCATCATCGCCGCGGACACCGTCGGTTGGCAACACGGCCGAGTCGTCGGCAAACCCGACGACGCCGACCACGCCCGGCGGATCATCCGCGCACTCGCGGGGACGACGCACGAACTCTGGACCGGCGTCTGCCTCTGGGTCCGCCCCGGCGATTGGCAGTTGTGCTGGCAGGAACTCAGCCGCGTTTCGATGCGCGAACTGGCGGACGCGGAGATCGAGACGTACATCGCCACGCGGAAGTGGGAGGGGTGCAGCGGGGCCTACGCCATCGAGTTCCCGCACGACCCGATCCTAACCGTCATCGAAGGCAGCACGAGCAATGTCATCGGCCTGCCGATGGAATCGCTCGGTCGGGCACTCACGTTTCTCGAAGGGCTCCGCTGAGGACCTGAACCTTCGCGGCCACGTTCGCCAGCACCAACTCGCGCTCGGCCGGGGTCGTCGCTTTGTCCAATTCTTTCACCAAAGCGCTGCCGACGATGACGCCGTCGCAATGGTCGCGCAGCATCTTCACGTGGATCGGCTGGCTGACGCCGAACCCGACGCACAGGGGCAAATCGGTCGCGTTCCGCAAGCGTCCGAGCAGCGCCGCGATCTCCGGCGAGATGGCGGCGCGCTCCCCGGTGATGCCCACCAAACTCACGACGTAGACGAAACCGCTGCACGCTTTCACGATGGTGTCGATCCGGTGCGCCGCCGTCGTCGGCGACACGAGCAGGATCAATTTGAAATCGACTTCCCGGCAGAGCTTGGCCAACTCCTCGGCTTCCTCCGCGGGCAGGTCCGGCACCACGGCCCCGCTGAACCCGGCGGCCTGCGCTTGCTTGAGGAACTCCGCCGCGCCGCGTTTGAAGATGAGCGAATACGACGCCATGGCCACCATCGGCGTGGTGATCTTCGCCGCGCGCACGCACTCGAACATGTCGGCGATCTTCATCTTGTTCCGCAGCGCCCGCGTGTTGCTCGCCTGGATCACCGGCCCGTCGGCGATGGGATCCGAAAACGGCACGCCGACCTCGATGAGGTCGGCCCCATTCGCGGCGAGAGTCGCCAGCAACCGCCGGGTGAAGTCCAAGTCGGGATCGCCCGCCGGGATGAACGGCATGAAGGCTTTTTGCTTCGCTGTTCGGAGGCGGGCGAACAGGGTGTCGATGGGGTTCGTCACAGGCTCGAATGGGATATTGGGTGTAGGGTGCGGGTATGGGTCAGCGGCGCGGGATATTCTCGTCTGACCCAAGCCCAATACCCCATGCCCAGCGGGCTCAGCTCGGAGCGTTTCTCGCGGAATAGCTCGCGAAGCGCCGTGAAGGCGCAACTTGGCGACCGGCTCAATTGACGCGACGCGTCCGGGGGGATTCGAAGCGATCGGTTCGGGGTTGGCTCCGCATACCCGCCACGATAACGCATCGAATCGCCTCGAATTCCCGACCGTTCGCCCGGAACCACGCGCCGCTGGCATTGTACGCGGATCGGTGTCGCGCTGGCAATCGTGCCCCCAATTTGCCCAGCGGTTTTCGCCCGACAGACCCGATCCACAATCGCATCACGGCAAAATCAATCACCGCAGTTTGTGCCGCAAGGTCTCTCCCCACGGTGGCACGTCCTTGTAGGTCTTGGCCGATCGATCCATGATTCCACATGGGTGGTGTCACACACCCGGACGGAATCATTCCGCATGCCCGATTTCGACGTGCCGACATCACTCGGCGCCGCCGTCGGCCCGGGTGCGGAACGGATCCTAGCGGTTCCGAGAACCATCTTCAGTCTGAGCGGGGGACGTGAGTCCCCCGTGTGATCTTTGCTGAGTGAATTTCGCAGACACGGGGGCAAAAGCGGACTTCAAGTTGCCGTATCGTGCGTCGTGAAAATGGGAGTCACCCCTCTCCCGGCTTGGCGGGAGAGGGGCCGGGGGTGAGGGCCTTTGGTTTCAAAACACCCTCACCCC
>JANOSQ010000044.1:0-7875 GCA_031415915.1 Fimbriiglobus sp.
CGAGCCGGTCGGGGAAGGGGCCAATCGGCCTCGGGTGCGTGTCATCGGGTCATTGTAGTGCGGCGCGGAAATGTTGCCGCTTGATCCGCGGGGCTTCAGCCCCGATAATACCGATCCTACCTCACCCGTTGGGAGCCTCCCTCATGCGCCTCGCTTCACTCGCACTCCTGTTCGCCCTCGCACCGGTCGCGCTCGCCAAAGATGCGCCCGCCATTACGTGGAAGAAGACGGTCCTCGACAAGAAGTTCCGCTCCGAGGGCTGCGCCATCCTCGACGTCAACAAAGACGGGAAGATGGATGTCGCCGTCGGCGAGTTCTGGTACGAGGCCCCCGACTGGAAGATGCACGAGATGCAAAAACCCGGCAACTACGGCGACGGTCTCGGCGGTTACAGCAAGGTCTTCGCTTGCTGGGCCGAGGATTTGAATGCCGACGGGTTCCAGGACCTCATCGTAATCGGCTTCCCCGGCGAACCCGCCTATTGGCTCGAGAACCCGAAGGGGAAGGGCACCGTCGAGAACAAGCCGACGCACTGGGCCAAGCACGAAATCTGGCACAGCGCCTGCAACGAGACGCCCCAGTACCAAGACCTGATGGGCGACGGCAAGAAAGTCCTCGTGATGGGCTACCAACCGAAGGGCGCCAAGCCCGAGGGCAACGAAGGGAAGATGGCCTACTTCACCCCGAACCGGAAAGATGCGAACGCGGTTTGGATCGCCCATCCGATCAGCGATCCCGCGCTGAAGACGGGGGCGGCGGGAACGGAACGATTCAGCCACGGCCTCGGCATCGGCGATCTGGACGGCGACAAGCAAATGGACGTGATCACGAGCGGTGGTTGGTACGAGCAACCCAAAGTGAGCGAGGAGAAACTGCCGTGGAAGTTCCACCCGACCGCGTTCACCGACACCTACGCCGACATGTTCGCCGCCGATTTCGACGGGGACGGCGCGGCCGATGTCCTCGGGACCTCGGCCCACGGGTTCGGCATCTGGTGGTTCAAACAGCGGCCAGGCAAAGACGGTGGCGAAGCGGGCTTTGAAAAGAAAGAAATCTTCAAGGACCTGCTCTCCGAAACCCACGCGGCCCACTTCCAAGACATCGACGGCGACGGTCAGAAAGATCTCATCACCGGCAAGCGCTGGTGGAGCCACGGCAAGCGCGAACCCGGTTCGGACAAACCCGCCATGATCTATTGGTTCAAAGTGACCAAGGACAAAGACGGGATGGCCAAGTTCACGCCGAACACCATCGACGAAGACAGCGGCATCGGCACGCAGTTCGTCGTGCAAGACATGAACGGCGACGGGTTCCTCGATGTGATCGTGTCGAACAAGAAGGGCGTTTCGGTGGTTCTGCAAGAGCGGAAGTAACTCGGTTCGCCACTTCCGCCGCCGCCCCCTAAGATGAGCGCACACGCACCTCCTAGGGGGCTTCGGTTCATGCGCCACGTTCTCTCCGCCTTGGTTCAGAATCAGCCCGGCGTGCTCGCCCACGTCTCGGGCATGCTCGCCTCGCGCGGCTTCAACATCGATAGCCTCGCGGTCGGGGAAACCGAGCACCACGACATTTCCCGCATGACCTTCGTCGTCCACGGCGACGACAACGTCCTCGACCAAGTCCGCAAACAACTCGACAAGATCATCACGATCGTGCGCGTCGAAGACATCAGCTCGGAGAACTTCGTCGAGCGCGACCTCATGCTCTTGAAGACCACGTGCAGCGCCGAGAAGCGGTCCGAGTTGTTCCAACTTTGCGAGTCGTTCCGCGGCCGGATCGTGGACATCCAGAGCAACAACGTGATGATCGAAATCAGCGGCAGCGAAGCGAAGATCGAAGCGTTCATCGAATTGATGCGGCCCTACGGCATCCTCGAACTCGCCCGCACCGGCCGGATCGCCATGGTCCGGGGCATTCCGAAAAAGGACGCCGACCGATGACCGACAAAGTTCTCCTTCCGACCCGGAAACTCGAACCGGCGCTCGTCGACTTGTTGAAGTCGCTCAGCGCCGGCGATCGAATCAAGGTCGTGCAGAAGTTGAAGTGCGGGAACAAGGCCTGGACGGCCGATGCCGTCGGCGCCTTCCGGGGTATCAATTACCTGAGCACCGGCGTGACGACGGAGCGGGTGAAAGAAGACGACATCATCTTGCCGACGGTACACTTCGCCAAAGACAACGGCGAGTTGACCAGCATCTGCTTGGACGAGCACACCGCGATGAGCAAGGTGTGAAGGGGCTATTTCGCCTCTTCATTCCAGATCGACAATCCGAAACCGTTGAGGTCGATGTCTTCGCCCTTCTCGGCTTCGCCGGGGCCACCGCGGTCGAGCGAGAGCCTCGGGTAGAGCCACAGCACCGCTTTCTCGCCGTTCATGTCGTAGCCGTTGGAGTCCGTGTCGGCTTCCACCAACCAGCGCCAACTGCGGCGCTCGGTTCCGCTGTCGGTGGCTTCTTCTTGCCAACCTTTCAGCACGCGGGCCAGCGCTTGCATCGCGAGCTTGGATGTCTTCGCGTCGGTGATGTGCAATTGGAGTTCATCGGGGGCCGATTCGGCTTCGATGTCCGAGAGGCTCTTCACCGCTTCGAAGAGCCGGTGCTCCAACTGGGAACACCGCCACGGGGACCAGAGGTGGCACGTCAGCCCTTGGGATTCGAACAGCAATCCGTACACATCGACCCGCATTGGCCAGCTCCGTGCGATAAACGTACCCAGCAGTTTAAGCGCGGCGGGCAATCCGGCGAGCCGAGTCGCTTCAGCGGGGTTTCCGCGGCAAGCGGGTCTGGTGCTTCTTCAGCCGATTTTCGAAGCGGAGCGGGGCCGAAACGTCGGCTTCCACTGGGCGAACCGATTCGTGCGCGAGGAGTTGCTCCGCGATACGGTTGTGCAAATCGGGCACCTCGACGAAGTGGCCGATCGGCTCGATGTGTTTCTTCTCGTGGATTTCGGCCCGGTCGATGGTGATCTCGCGCGGCGCGTCGATTCCGATTTTGACCCGGCCTGGGCCGACTTCGATCACCGAGACGCGGATGGTGTCGGCGATGACGATCTGTTCGCCGATCTTGCGGGTGAGGACGAGCATGGTGGATCCTTCCAAGTGAACGGGCGGTGGGAGAGCGGGCCGCGGCACCTCTGTGCCGCCGTGAAATTCGGCCCGCCTATCAAGCTTGGGCGATTCGACAACCCATCATATCCCACGATTCAACTCCAGACAAAAGTACTCGGCGAAAAAAGAAACCTTTCATTCGGCTTCCGATTTTGCCGATTGTAAGGGGTGCTGGCGATTTCCAATCGCCTAGGGCGTGCGTTTGGAGGACGGGAATGCGGAAGTTACTCGGCTGTCTCGGGGTCGCTCTCTTCGCACTCAGCCCCGTCATCGCTGCGGAACAGACGGCGCAAACACCGGACCAGAACCAGGTTGTGTCGCCAGGCGATAGTCGATTCGCCGATCCGTTCTTCGCGCCGCCCGATGGCCGGCCCGTGATGGATACGTGGCGACCCGGCTCCGGTTCGGCCGCCGCCGATACCATGGTTCCGCACCCCGCCCCCTTCCGGCCCGAACGCCTCTGGTTCGCGACCGATTTTTATCACGCCGTCGGCCAAGGGACACTTTTGCCCCCACTGGTGACGACCGCACCCGCCGGCACTCCGCCGGGCACGGGCGGAGCATTGAACGAACCGTCGACGAGAATCCTTTTCGGGGGCGAACGGGCACTGAACCAATTCCGGCCGGGGTTGCGGGCCAATGCGGGGCTCTGGCTCACGGAAGATTACCGCCTCGGGATCGACGCGACGTTCCTCTACTTGGGCGATGTTTCAAGTTCGTTCTCGGGTACGACGAGCCCGACCGGCCCGGTGTTGGCCCAGCCGGTTTACCTGGGCGACTTCGGTACGCAAATCGGGGTGTCGGTCGGCTCTTTCGCACCCGGAACTCTCTCGGCTCGGGCCACCAGCGCCGTCATCGGCGGGGATGTCAACATCCGTTACGGCCTGACGACCTCCGAAATGGGTCGGCTCGATTTCTTCCTCGGCTACCGCTACATGAACCTGCGCGACACCGTCGAAGTCGATTCGCAGACGCGCGTCGTCGCAACACCGACGCAGTTGTCGATCTTGCCGGTCTTCGATTTTTCGGTGTCCGACCGCTTCCGAACGACGAACCAATTCCACGGTGGGCAGATCGGCCTCGGCGGCACCCACCGCTTGTTCGGCCGCCTGACGCTGACGACGAAAGCGACCATCGCGGTGGGCGTGAATATCTCGGATGTCACCATCGCCGGGGAAACGACCACGTCGTTGGGAACCTTTTCGGGCGGCTTGCTGACGGGCTCCGACAACATCGGCAGCATGCGGGATAACTTCTTCTCGGTGATGCCCGAAGCGACTGCCAAACTCGGTTGGGATGTCACCGACCGCATCCGCGTGAACGCGGGCTACTCGGCCCTGTTCTGGACGAACGTGCGACGCGCGGCCGATCAAATCGACACGACGATCCAGATCAACGGCCGTCCGGCCTTCCCGAACGACGGCACGACGTATTGGCTCCAAGGCTGGACGGTGGGCTTGGACCTGCGCTATTGAAGCCCGGCCGGATCGAGCTTGGCGAGTGCCCGCCGGGCGGTGCGGGCGACGCGGATATTGTCCCGGTTCATCAAGCCCAGCGGTTTCAGCGCCACTGCGGCATCCTTCGGTTGGAACCGGGCGAGCGATTGGATCGCGGCGATTTTCACGTCGTCGTCCCGGTCTTGCAGTAGGTCGATCAACCGCGGCACCGCGAGCCCCGGTTCGCTCGAGAAGCGACCCAGCGCTTCGGTGGCCGATTGGCGGATCGTCGACTCCTTCGAGCGGCTGAGGCGATCCACCGGGGCGAAATCCTCGCGGCTCGCGGGCATCAATCGCCCGAGCGCTTCGATCGACGCGAGCCGTTCGCCGGACTTGCCGACCAACCCCGCGCGGATGAGCTTCGCCACCTCCGGCTCGTTCTTGTCGATGCGGGCCAATGCGATCTTCGCCCAGTGGGCCAATTCGGGGATCGGCCATTTCGTGAGCGTGTCGAGTTTCTCTTTCGCCGCCAGCGGCCGGGGTTCCAATTCCGCGAGGGCTTGAACCGCGCGGGTTCGCACTGCCGCGCTCGCATCGGCCGTCGCGACGGCGGCGAGCTTGGCGACGATTTCGGGCGACGCGAGCTTCAACTTCGGGGCGAGCCCGGCCGCTTTTTCCCGTACGGCGGGCGATGCATCCCCCAACGATTTCAGGATCGCCGCGCCCGATTGGGCATCGGCGGGGAACATGCCGACGATGACCCGCAGTGCCGTGCCGCGCAAATCGTCGCCGGCTTTGAGATCGTTGATCGTGGCGAGCAGCATCGGCTTCGCGGCGATTCCAGCCGGGCCGAGCTCCGCGAGCGCGGACGTTGCGGTCTGCCGGACTTCGGCATCGTCGTCGCCGGCCGCAGCCTTGGCGAGATCCCCCGCCGCGCTCGCGGCCAGCGGGCCGAAATCGGCGAGCGCGTTCACCGCCGAGGTTCGAACCGAAGCCGATTCATCCGCCAACCGCTTCGCCAAAAAGGGCACCGCGGCCTCCCGCCCTTTGGCATCGAGTGAAACGACGTACGCGATCGCCAGCGTGCGAATCGGTTGCTCGGGGGCGTCCAACAGCGGCAGAACTTGCTCGGCGAAGATCCGACCGGGGGCGCCCATCCGCGCCGCGGCCTGCAAGCCGAGCCCGCGGACGTCCGCCTCTTTGTGAGTGAGCGCGAGCTTCATCAGCGGCGCCGATTTCCCGGCATCCCCCGTGATCGTCGCCAACGTCCGGCACGCTTCGAGGCGGACGAAACCGTCGGGCGACTCCCGGTTCATGATCTTCTCGACCGCCTCGGCCGTGCTCTTCGCCAGCGGCCCGAGTTCGCCGAGGACGTAGAGCGCTTGGTAAACCACGGCCGGGCCTATGTCGTCCAGCAGTTTGCCGACCGGTTCGACGCTCGCGGCCCCGATGGCGATCAAGGCATTCAACACGTTGAAGTCGATGGCGAACGGCGTATTGGGAACGTCGGGCACCGCGGTCTTGCGGATCGCCTCGGCGAGATCGGGCGCCGCCTTCGCCGCCTTCGGCCCGAAATCTTGGAGCGCTTCCGCCGCGGTCGTGCGGACGATCTTGTCCGGATCGGCCAAAGCTTTCCGCAGGGTTTCCACCGAATCGGCGGGGAGCGGTTTGAAGCCCGGCAGTTGCTCGGCCGCGGTCAACCGAACTCCGGCATCGGCGTTCGCGAGCAGTTTGACGATTTCCGGCGAAGAGGTGACACCGAGTTCGCGGACGCAGTTGTAGGCCGCATCGCGCACGAACGCCGAGGGATCCGCGGCCAGTGGCCAGATCTTCGGGATCGCGCCCTTCGCCTTCAATTTCAGCCGGCCGATGGCGACGAGCGCATGCTCGCGGACGGCGGCGTTGGAATCGGTCAGGCCCGTCAGCAGAATCGGTAGGCCTTGTTCGACGGCGGCTTTGTCACCCGGTTCGCCGCAGAAGATCAGCGCGATCACCGTCGCTTCGCGGACGCTGTTCGGCGAATGCGGCAGCACCTGCCCTTCGCCCAAGTTGCTCTTGTCCTTCAGCAGTTCGATGAGGCCTGGGATCACGGTCGGGTCGGTCTCGGCAAGCGTCGCGAGTTGATCCGCGGTGTTGAGTTGCTGTTCGCGCTTGGTCTTCGCGAGTTGTTTGAGCAACCGCGCGGAATCGGACGACGGCGCCCCCGGCAACGCCGGCCCGGCTTCGGTGGGTGCTGCTTCGGTGGGCGCGGTCTTTTTCTTGCAGCCGACGCCCAACACGATTAACGCAGAAATGAAGATGAAGAGGGGACGCATGGAGAACTCCAACAACTACGGTCGAACTCAGGCATTCTTCGCCAATGTCAGCACGTTGATCTCGGGCGGGCAATTCAAACGGATCGGGATGCCCGCTTCGCCGAGTCCGCGCGAGACGAACACTTGCGAATACGGCGCGTCGACGAGGCCCCCGCGGTACTTGCCGCCGTAGCGCGACGGCATCCATGCGGTTCCGACTCCCGGGACATACGCTTGCCCTCCATGGGTGTGGCCGCTCAGCACGAGGCCGACGCGGGGGTCGCTGTTGGTTTCGGCATAGTCCGGATTGTGGGCGAGCAAGATTACCGCTTCCCCCGTGGGGATACCATCGAGCGCGGCGTTCAGATCCGGCTTGCCCCACCAAAAGTCATCGACCCCTGCGAACCAGAGGGCGTCGGTACCGGATCGCGTGCGAACGGAGCGGTTGGTCACATCGGTGAGAGTTGTGCCGCGGATCGACTCGCGATAGATTCTACCGCTGTCCTGCATATCGTGGTTTCCCGGGACTGCGAAGACCCCGAGCGGAGCACGCAGTACCGAAACCGCTTCCAAGCAAGGCGGCAATTGCTCGGCGGTGTGCGTCCCTTTGTGTGCGAAATCGCCGACGAGTGCATAGGCGTCGGCGTTCAGCGATTGAGCGATGCTCACGGCGGCGCGGATGAATTCGATGCCGACCAGCGGGCCATGGTGAAAATCGGTGAGTACCGCGATTGTTTTGCCATCGAAGGAGGCGGGGAGATTCCCGAGGCGGATTGTTTCCCGGCGAATTCGGATCTGCGACGGCTCCCAAAGCCCGTAGGCGGTCGTGGACGCTCCGACCCCGGCCACGGCGGCTCCGCACCACAACGTCCGTTTCAGAAACTTCCGACGATTCATCGATATCTCCAGCGAGCTACAATCTATTTGTCAGAATCCATGCCTTGAATGTGTAAGTATGATCGAAACCCCGCCCGAGGCAATCTCAGTAGTGCGGCCCGCGACCGGGTTTCTCCGCTGGATTTTCGTGGCTCTCGGATTG
>JANOSQ010000045.1:0-5591 GCA_031415915.1 Fimbriiglobus sp.
TGAGGTCTTTGCCGTTCTATTTCTCGGAGGGCTACCCCCCACCGCTCGGAGCGGCGGAAGAAAACACTTCGGGGAACTCGATTTCCCAGTGGAAGGGTTTGAGCGGATGATCGCCTTGCAAGAGTGATTTAGCCTGTTTGTTTGGCCATATCTTCATGTCCCCCGTTTGAAGGTAGGTGTTGTACGCGAGGGAGTAGGCTTCCCGTTGCTTCTCGCGGTCCTTGTCTTTCATCGCCGAGAAGAATGCTGCGACGACGAGGTTGCCTGCAAAGCGCACGGTCCGCAGCGATGCCTCGGCATTTTGGTAGTGTTGTTCGACGAGCAGTGTCGTGCCCGCGTCGCCAGCTTCGTGGATTTGCCCACGGCGGTCGATCGCGTTTTTCACTTGGCGTTCCAATTCGGCATAACCGAAGACTTGTTGAATCTTCTCGCCGGGTGCGATGTCCCAGTGGAACAGGCGGATTTGTTTGAGAGAGAGGCCGACGAGGGCATCCCCTTCGCGGAGGGCGTGGTCGAGGAAGGTGAAGGGGTGCGCTTTGGCCAGCGTGGTGAGCCAGAGGGAGAGCTTGGCGAGATCGACCGCCATCGGGTTCTTATCGACGCCGTAGAGGCAGCGCTGGGCGATGAGCCGCTGGGCATGGCGGAGTTCGTCTTCGTCGGCGGGAATCTTGGGCATGCCACCGTGGACGTTCCAGGATTTGACGAGCAGTTCGGCGAGTTGGAGGCACGTTTCGACGAGGAAGGCCCCGGAACCCATGGCGGGATCGCAGATTTTGAGCGCGAGGATTTGCTGGGGAGTGGGAATGGCAATGCCATCACGAGCCACCGGGCTTGTCCCGGTGGGGTTTCCGCTGGAAAGGCCCCACCGGGAAAAGCCCGGTGGCTCGTCGGTGCGCTTCTTCGAGTGACCGTCCATAGCCGCAAGTACCGGTTCCAAAGCCTTGCGGACAATCGGTTCCGTCAAGGCCCGCGGCGTGTAGTGCGAACCCGAGCGTCGGCGCTCTTCGGACGGTTGCAGAACCACACTCCCCACTGGCACGATGTTCGGCGTCACTTCCGCGGCGACTTTCTTGCCGAGTGCGGCGACCACGTCTTCCGGTGTCTTCGCGTCCTTCAATGCGGTCAGGCTTTCGCCGGTCACGGCTTGGTCGGTGCGCTCCTTGAGGAACTTGGCGCGCTCGGCCGGTTTCTGCGCCAGCAGTTCGTCGAGGTTCAGCGCGACCGCCGCCCCGCCGGTCTTCTTCGGCTTCACCGCGATGCTCGGCCCCTGCGCCACTTCGACGCGGAAGCCCATCATCCCTTCGTACACGGAGCCGATGTGCTCGACCGCGAGGGCGCGGTACGAGAGGCGTTCGCCATCGAGGATCATCAGGTTCCGCAGCACGCGGAAGACGACGCCGTCGGCGATCATCGGCGGGGCGAGGAGTTCATCGTCATCGCGGGTGGAATCGTAGGGTCGTCCTTCGAGGAACGGGTAGCGATCCGGCCCAAAGAGGTAGCCGCGGCGCCCGAGGAGCTTGACCGTCTCGAATTCCGCGCCGTCGTGGACGATGCGGAAGAGGCTGACGAGTTGGGCCCAGGCGCCGTAGCGCTGATCCATGGTGTCCGGATTGCGGCCGTGGTCGTTGCGGAGCTTGTCGAACAGGCCCGTGACGGAATAGTGCCGGGTGTAGACTTCGTCTTCGACCATCAGGCCGCGATCTTCGGCGTAGAGCAGGAAGACGAGCCGGAGGAGGACGGTGGTCATGCCGGCGTAGACCGAATCGGGATCTTTTGCCAGCACGTCGCGGAGGAGTTCGCCCTTGCGGTGGGCGTCGGCGGCCTGGATGCCGCGGACGAGTTCGTAAAGGGCGGCGAGTACCTGCCGGGCGAGTTCGGTGCTGACGGTGTTCTGGTACTTGCGGCTCTCGGCGAGCACCTCGGCGAGGGTTTTGCCGCCGGTGCTGCCGAAGACGCGGGACTCGCGCAGGAGCATGAGGAGGGCGGCGAAGGCGTGCCGGCCCGGCGGGGCGAGCAGCACCGAAATCGGGAAGGCGAGGTGGCCGAGGCTCTCGCCGCGCGGCGCGTAGACGAGGCGCAGTTCGGTGGCGTTCGAGAGGAGGCCGACGGGGATTTGCGTTTCCCGGAGCAGGCGCTCGAAGCGGGCGACGGGGGAAGCATGCCACTTGCGGCCGTCTTCTTCGCCCTTGGAATCGAGGTTCAACCCGGCGGCCACTTCTTGAATGAGCATGATCCAGGGCTGGCCCGGTTCACCCGGCACGGCGAAGGTGGGGCGGAGGATTTCGCCGTAGTTCTGTAGCGGGACGATGAGTTCGGCGGCGCGGGGATCGTCTGCGGGAACGAGATCGGTGCCCTTCCAGCCGAAGACATCGAGGAGGGTTTGCTTCAGATTCAGGATGCGCCCGTCGGCGGTGCATTCGGTGAAGTGGAGGAAGTCTTCGGCCACGTCGGTGTTGACGTAGCAGCCCGATTCGACGAGCGCCGGCGGCGACACGACGAGGCCCACCGGCTGGAGGTAGCCGAGCCATTCGCGGTGGCGGAACAGGGATTCGTCTCGCGGGTCGCGCATGGGTCAACCTGAGGAAGGCCACAAATAACATAAGCCCACCGGTTCTACGCGTCGGGCTTTCACGCTGTAGACCTCGCGGATGCGGGCGGGTTGCTTTTCCATTTCGTCGGGGAGTTCGTTCAACCGGCGCGTCCAACTGGCGCGGTCAGCTTCGATCTGCTGCCGTTCGCCATCGAGAAAATCGGTGAGCAGGAGTTGCCGGTTCTTCTTGGCGGTTTCCAAGATTCGGGCTTGCTGCTTTTGAAGGATGTCGAGCATTTGCGCGGCTTCCTCCTCACCGCGAGCGGTCAGCTTCAAAATCGATTCTTGCGCGAGGGCTTCACCGCGCGCTTCGAGGTGCGGGAGCAACTCGGCGACATCCTGCGGCCCGGCGGCTTGGAGTTTCTTGAAGATGGTTTCGTTCTTCGGCTGGATCCCCTTGGCCAATGCTTCTTCGAGAAGACCGAGGGTGAGGAGTTCCGTTTCGCGGGCATAGGGTGCGAGCGGGGAACCCTTGCGGCGTTCGGGTTCGATCCACTTCGCGGTCACGGTGATGATTTGCTCGTGCAGCCTCGCCGCACCCGCGCCGTAGAGACAGAGCCGGCCGAGGAGCACGACTCGGGGCACGTTATCCGATGATTGGGCGAAGCAAGCCCGCGAAATGTCGTCGAGGACGAAGCCCTGCGCGACGAATCGGCCGAGGAGCCTCTTCACGACGGGGTGTTCGAGGTGAAGGTGAACGTTCGCCTCGGAGAGGCTTCCGGAATCTTCGAAAACGATCGGACGGATCGCGGATTGGCGACGCCAGTCCCAGAACTTCTGATCGCGTTCGCGGGGCGTGCGGAGGGTGTCGAGAGTGTCGGCCCAACTCGGATCGCCGCCGGCTTTCTTGTCGAGCGCGGGGAACTCGAAGGATTCCCCGTTCGGCTTGAGCGGCTCGGCCCCGATCAGTTCGAGAGCCGAGGAAATGGCGGCTTGAAAGTCCTCATCCTTGAGACCAACCCATTGTTTGGAAGTTGCCAGACCCTCTCGCAACGTATCGATTTGTTCCAATAGCTTTTCGTGACGATCACGGGAAGATTCGAGTTCCGCCGTCACGGTCAGCTTGGTTTCGGCGTCCAAATCGGCAGAGTCGATTTCCTTTTCGAGGGAATCGATCTCCGTGCGGGAAAATCCGCGGGCGAGGGTGGCCGTGAGCTTGCCCTCGATGACTTGGGCGAGGCTGCCGAGTTCGAGTTTGATCGTCTTCGTCTTGCGGACGATGGCCTTCAAGATGCGATCTTCCGGCCGCTGCTTGTACACGAAGTAGTAGCAGCGCACCTCGGGGCTCGGTTGGAGTTTGCGGTCGATACGACCGTTACGCTGCTCCAAACGGCTCGGATTCCAAGGCACGTCGAAGTGGAAGAGATCGCTGCAATGGGATTGCAGGTTGATCCCTTCGCGGGCGGCGTCGGTGCAAAGCAGAATCCGCAATGGGTGCTTGGCAGGATCGGTGTTGAAGGCCCGCTTGATCTCTTCGCGGTCGGCCGTCGGGGTCGAACCGCGATAGACCGCCACGCGGGCATCGGCCCGGTCGGTGCCGGTGATCGCCGATTCGATTTGATCGCGGAGGTAGGTGATCGTCGCTTCGAATTCGGTGAAGACGATCACGCGAGTGTTCGTCCAATTCTTCCCCTCGAGCATCTTCTGGCGAATCCAACCGATGAGGTACTTCACGCGGGCATCGGGCTCACCGCGGGCCTGTTCGGCGATCGAGGTCATCTTTTCGAGGAGGCGTTCCACATCGGGCTTGGCCGGGGTGGAGAACGCGGCTGCGGTGGCGGCTTCGACTTGGGCATCTTCCTCGCGGGATAATTCCTCAGGGAGGAGCAGGGCGCGGTCGTCGTCGGCATCGGCCGAATTGGCGAAGGATTGGAGCAGCGACGCGGCGGGAGGTTTCGCGCGGGTGCGGGTCGCCTTTTGCTTCTCGACGGTGCGGCGGTGAACCCGGAGCGTGCGTGCAAATGCTTCGATGGAGGAGAGCAACCGCTGTTGAAGCCCGGTGATGAGGATTCCCGCCGTCGCTTGCAACCGTTTCGATTCGCCTTTCATTTCGGATTCGCGCAGGCGGCGGTATTCGTCGAGCAACTCCGCCAGCCGGAGTTCAGGGGTGACAGCGGGGAGGCCGTCGAGATCGACCTGCACCACGATCCGCTTGGGGAAGGCGTAACCGACTTCGCGGATGTCTTCCTTCAATCGGCGCACCATGACCGCATCGAGAATCCGTTTATCCGTCACCGGAACGCCGCGCAAGAATCGCTGCGGATCGAGGATTTCCAAAAGCGACGAAAAGCTATTCGAGTGGCCGTTGTGCGGCGTGGCCGACAGGAACAACCGGTGTTCGAAACGGGGGGCGATGTCCCGGATCGCACGGGTGAACTTGGAATCGATGGCGTACCGGGAACTCGTCGCCGGGGCGGCGTGGTGTGCTTCGTCGAGAATGAGGAGGGAGCCGGGGCGGAGTGTCCCCAGCCAATCGCGGAGGGGCGCGGTGTAATCTTCGTCGATTAGCAAACGGTGCGAAACGAGGAACAGCGAGTGCGTCGTCCAAGGATTCGTGGCGTAGCCGCGTTCCCGGCGGATCCTGCCGACGTAGTCGTGATCGAGGACTTCGAAAGCGAGCCCGAAGCGGTGTTCGAGTTCCATTCTCCATTGCGGCAGTACCGATGGCGGGCAGGCGACGACGATGTCGCGCACCTTTTTCCGCAGCATGAGCTCACGGGCGACGAGGCCGGCTTCGATGGTCTTGCCGAGGCCCACATCGTCCGCGATGAAGAGATTGACGCGGGGCAGGAGCAGCGCCTTCCGCAGGGGTTCGATCTGGTAAGCGTCGAGCTTGATACCGGCCCGGAAGGGGGCTTGGAAGAGCTTGGCGTTGGTCGCGGTGACGCAATTCCAGCGCAGGGTGTGCATGTAGGCGGAGAAGAGCTTCGGCGCGTCGAATCCGCGTTTTGCCAACCCTTCCCAACCCGCGCCGGCGAGCACGTGGGCGTCGGGCTCCTTC
>JANOSQ010000046.1:0-1678 GCA_031415915.1 Fimbriiglobus sp.
GAAAGTCGTGATCGACCACCACCGGACGCAGGACGACCTCGGGGCGATGCGCTTCGTCGATACCTCGGCCGAGGCCACCGGGCGGATGTCGTACGAGATCATCCGGGCGCTCGGCGCGCCGATCTCGCCGGTCGCGGCGAATCACCTCTTCATGGCGCTGGCCCTCGATACGGGCTGGTTCCGCCACCCGAACACGACGGCCGAGAGTTTCAAATTGGCCGAGGAACTCGTCCGACTCGGGGCGGATCCACCGCCGCTGTTCGAGCAGCTCTTCGAGTGCGCGCCCGTGGAGCGCCTCCATTTGGTGGGCGTGGCGCTGGAACGCTTGCAGACGCGGGCGTCCGGGCAGATCGCCTTCACCGAAGTCTTCCTGAAGGATTACGCCGACACGGGCGCCGTGCCGGGGGACACCGAGGATTTGATCAACTACCCCCGCAGCATTGACGGCGTCGAAGTGGCGCTGATGTTCATCGAGCAGCCGGAGGGGGGCACGAAGATCAGCTTCCGGGCGCGCTCGCGCGTGGATGTGTCCAAAGTCGCCGAGGCCTTCGGCGGCGGCGGGCACAAACTCGCCTCCGGCGCCCGCTCCGATCTCGACCTGCCGACCGTGAAAGAACAGGTTCTGCGGGCCGTGGAAGCGGCGCTCGCGCTTCCCGAATCCCGCCGCGTGTGATAGGGTGGATGTTCTGCCGAGCGGTCTCTTCACTATCCTCTTGTTAGCCCGACGCACCAGCGGGGGAAAACCTAACAAGCCTCCAGCGGAGCCATCCCATGGCTGACCCCACCGAACCCACCGTTCCCCGCATCACGCTGCGCCAGTTGCCCCTCGCGGCCCGGCTCGTCCTGAGCGTCTTCCTCATCGCAGTCGGGCTAGGGTATTTCTCGGCGATGATTCAACTGCACATGAAGCACTCGAAGAAAGATGGCGAACCGCTGCCGACGGGTGCGGATGTCGTCGAAGTCTTCGCGGGCCTCAAGTTGCACGACCCCAACGCCCCGGTGCCGTGCAGCCGCATCGACACGCTGCTGAGTGCGGACGCGATGGCGCTCGACGTCGGCAAAGACAACATGGCCCCGGCCTTCTTCGCCAAGTCGAAGGGGTGGGCCGGATTGCAAGCCACGCGGCGAGCGGACATCGGCAAAGTAATGAGCGAACACGACGGCGAATTGAAGTCGATGCTCGCTTGGGTTCGGAGCGATGCCGCGAAGAAGAAGGAAGCCTACGAAAAAGACAACTTCGCCCGACCCGACGAGATCAAGGACATCCCGGTGACGGCCGAGTTCTTGGCGGCCGACGGCGGGGTGAAAATGAAGTCGCTCGTTGAAGCGCGCTGCGTGTATTGCCACAAGGTGCAAGCCCCCAAGCTCGACACTTACGCCGACCTCGAACCGCTGATCACGGCGCCGAGCACCGAAGTCATCGACGGCAAATGGGTCCGCAGCACGAAGCAAACCTCGGTCGAGCGCCTCACGCAATCGACGCACGCCCACTTGCTGACCTTCGCCATCCTCTTCGCCATGACCGGCTTGACCTTCTCCTTCACGACCTACTGGGCCGGTATCCGCGCATTCCTGTCGCCCATCGTGCTGCTCGCCCAAGTGATCGATATTTCATTTTGGTGGCTGGCCCGCGTGCCCCAGTACGGCGTCTACTTCGCCTACGGCATCCTCGGCACCG
>JANOSQ010000047.1:0-2301 GCA_031415915.1 Fimbriiglobus sp.
CCGCCGCAGCGGGTAGCTCACCGTGGCGGTGAGGTCGGTGCAACTGCCGACGGGTTCCGCGAGGAAGACGTCCGGTTTCTCGGCCTCGGTCAGTTTTTCGGCCGCTTCGGTGAGCGAGCCGAACTTGCAGCAGAAGCAGCCCCCGGTGATTTCTTCGACCGGGAAGTCGTGCGAGGCGAGTAGGTTCGTATCGACCAACCCCACGGATTGATCGTTGGTGATCAGCCCGACGCGGCGACCTTGGGCGCGGAAGCGTTCGGCCAACTGCAGGAGCGCGGTCGTCTTGCCGGCCCCGAGGAAGCCGCCGACCATGATGTACCGCGGTTTCATCGCCATCCTCGTCAATCCCCGATGTCTTCGGTCGGCGGTCGTTCCATCGCGGCTTCTTTCCCTTGAATCTTATCGATTGCGAGATCGAGCAGCTTGCTGTAACCCGCGGCATCGACCGCGTTCGGGTCGGGCACCCCTCGGAATGCGTACAACCAGCCTTCGTTGTAGGGGTCGATGTCGAACTTCCGCGGCGCCGTTTCGAGGAGCGGATTGCCCCCGTCGAAGTGCCCGGCGCCGACGCAGTAGATGTCGGTCATGGCCTTGAAGGCTTCGATCCAGCCGATGGTTTCGCCGAGTTCGACCGGGGCGTCCGGTTGGATTTCAAAGCCGTGTTCGACGAGATCCCCGAGCATCCGCTGGGCGAAACGGGTGACGCCGACGCGCCAATGGCCGGGGCTGGTTTCGAGAATCCAGAAGTGCGACGGCGTGTACAGCCGATCCCCCGGGAGCTTCGTGGAGAAGCGGGAGCGGCGATAGGAAACCGAACAAATCTGCGGATTCTGCATGCGACCGCCGACCTGCCGAGTGCGGGAACGAGTGTCCGGAGTCGGTCAGTGTACCAGTTTCCGGGGTGGCGCTTACAAGCGAATTGTCTCTGCCACCGCAATCGACTCATCCCCAATTGAAGTCCCGCCCGAGCGCTTCGGCCACCGCGATTTGCGGGGCAAAGGTGTCGGCCGCTTTCAGCGAGGTGTTCGCCGGGTTTGGGCAGAAGAGGTTGTTCCATGCAATGGGTCGCCCATTACCGCCGGGCGTGCGGCTGTGTTAGCCGGGTTGAGGCAAAAAAGATCGTTGAACTGCTCCACTTCGCGATCGCGCCTGCGCTCGTACTCGGCCATGGTTCGGGGAACTGGGCGAACGAAATTGACCGCGAAAGGCCTTTGGAAGTCCACCGCTTCAAAACTTGGTGCCGCTCGGTCTCGAGGAATTGCGATTCTACATCGAAATCTGCGAACCCACGCAAAAAAGACTTCCCCTGTTGCCGACTCTCTTGGCGACTACTTTCGGCCCCCCAAGGTGTGATTCGAATAGTTCGCCAAGGCGGAGTGAGATGCCCGCGTTGGTTTTTAGGATGGTCACTTCGCTCGGCATTTTCGACGGCGGTATCGAACTCCACCGGGTTACCTGATCGTCTGGCCCCGCGAGTTTGCGGGGTCCGCATGTCGAGTCGTTCCCAGGAGCACAGTAATGTCGAAAGCATCCCGATGGTTGGCCCTGATCGCGGCGGTCGCGATGGGCGGTGCCGCGCAGGCCCAAGGGCGGCCCGGTTGCGGGCCGAAGATGTCGAGCGAATCCCGGCCGCCGAACTCGTTGCAAGGCTCGCCGGTGCAGTCGTACCAGTTGATGTACCAACAGCAAGCGTACCAACAGCAGCTCTTCCAAACCCGGATGCTGCAAGCCCAGCAACTCCTCGCTCAGCAGCAACAAGCGCAGATGTTCCAGCAACTCGTAGCCCAAGAGCAACTCAACCAAGCCCGCCCTCGCGGCGAAGCAGCAAGTCCTCCGCGCCAAGAAGTGAAGGCCGACCGCGGCGGCGAACCTTCCCCCGCTACAGCGCCTCGTTTACAATACCCACTCAACCGGAGGGGTGGCAGAGCGGTTTAATGCGTCGGTCTTGAAAACCGAAGTCGGACTTGTGCCGACCGTGGGTTCGAATCCCTCCCCCTCCGTTTTTCGTTCGGGCAGCCAGTCGTCTCGAGTCGCTGGGGTTCGCACATTCGCCTGATTCTTCAGTGGTTTCGTCCACATCGTGCGACTCCGCACTCCCACCCGCGGCTCCCTGCTGTGCCGGTTTTTGCGCCTTTAGTGCGCCGGATTCTGCGCCACCTACGGCTCGGCGGCTGAGCCAAGTCTGCAGATCCGCGACGGGGTACAAGACCGTTTGGCGTTTGCCGCTCCCCACACGGACGCAGGGGACATGGCCGTCTTTTGTCAATTGCCACAAGTGGCGCGGGGAGATTCCGAGGGCGA
>JANOSQ010000048.1:0-1566 GCA_031415915.1 Fimbriiglobus sp.
ACAAGTGAATATATGCTCCGGATCATCCCGAGTCAAATCATTCGGTGCGGATTTGTCGCAATCGGTGCGATTCCGGGCATTTTACCCCGCGATTTTCTTGGCGAGTTCTTGCACGCCGCGCAGATCGAGCTTGCCGCTCCCCAACACCGGTAGGGCTTCCACCGGGTAGCAATCCCGGTGATCGGGGATCCACAAGTTCGGCAGACCGCGCTCGCGCAAGGCTTCGAAGGCCACTTTCAACCGGCCGACGACTTCCGCGAGGTGGAGCACCACGAGCCGCTCGCCGCGCTTGGCGTCCGGCACGGCGGCCACGGCCAACACGCGATCCCCCGCGGTGGCGAGTGCGTCGTGCAGCTCTTCCTCGATCTTTTCCAAGGGAACCATTTCCCCGGCGATCTTGGCGAAGCGCGACAACCGCCCCGTGATGCGGATGAACCCGTCCGGTTCGATCAGGCCCATGTCGCCGGTGATGTACCACTTGCCGATGAACGCCGACTCGGTTTTGGCCGGTTGCTGCCAGTAGCCGAGCATCGCGTTGGAGCCTTTCACACAAAGCACACCTTCGACGCCCGCGGGCAACTCCTGCCGGGTTTCCGCGTCGAACGCTTTGGCGACGACGCCGGGGATCGGCTGGCCGACGGTGCCCATGGTGTTCGCGATCTGTTTGACCCCGGCGACGGTGACGTCCAGAAGGTTCGCACTCACCACGGGGGAAAGCTCGGTGCAGCCGTAGCCTTCCAGCGGGAGCACGCCGAACTTCGCCTGGAATTCCTTGGCCAAACTCACGGGGAGTTTCTCGGCTCCGCAGATGAACAAACGCGCGGCGCGGAATTGATCCGGCTCGCAGCGGCGCAAATAGAAGCGCACGAACGTGGCCGTGCCGAGGATGATCGAGCAACCCCAACGGTGGCTGAGTTCGCCGACTTCCTTCGCGGCGCGCGGGTCGGGGTAAAAGACGGACATCATCCCGATGCTCGCGGGTGCCCACAAACAAACGGTGTAGCCGAAACTGTGAAACGTCGGCAGCGTGCAGAGCATCCGGTCGTGCCGGGTGAAGTTCACGCCCTTCTGGAAGCCGTCGGCGTTGCAAGAGATGTTCCGCAGGGTCAGCATCACCCCTTTCGGGTCGCCGGTGCTGCCGCTGCTGAAGATGATCGTGAGCAGATCGTCCCACGCGAAACGCCGGCAGCGCAGGACGACGCGATCGAGGAACCAGCCCGGCAACAGGATCACGAGAATCAGCCGCCAGAGCTTCCACGATTTCGGGATCGCCGCGAGCGCGTCTTCGAGGTAAATGCGGCGGATGCCGTCCGGCAAGTCCAAGGGCATCCGGGCGACGAACCGCGTCGCCGTGAGGATCGTCTTCATCCCCGTTTGATCCGCGGCGGAGCGCACGGCACCGCTGCCGGCGGTGTAATTCAGGTTGACGGAGGTCCTGTGGAGGAAGGCGAGTGCGAAGTTGGCGAACGCGGAACCGAGGCCCGTCGGCAACCAGACACCGACGATCTTCTCGTCGCGGCCGAGTTGTCCCTTCAGGTACTTCGCTAAGCACCACGCCCCGACGAG
>JANOSQ010000049.1:0-3752 GCA_031415915.1 Fimbriiglobus sp.
GTGCGACGCAACCCGGCGAGCCAGCTGGCGTTAGCCACCGGGGTTAGCATCCCCATAGTATGAGCGATAGGGATTTCCGCAGCAACTCCGGCGGCTAACGCCAGCCGGCTCGCCGGGTTTTTACCCGGCGCCATCGGCTCACTCGTCGCGGTAGGGCTTCTTCGCGCGGTAGAGTATCAGCCGCGCTTCCTGCTCTTTCTTGTCGGTTGCGTCGATGTGCTTGTCGTCGAGCGCCTTGCGCTGCTCGCTCACGGCGAGTTCGAAGTCCCCAGCCTCAGCATACGCCGCCGCGAGGGTGGCGGAGTATTCCCAATCCGCATCCTTACCGGCCTTCTCGATGGCCGACTTCGCCATCTCGACCGCCTTCTTGCCGTCGCGGTACTTGGCATCGGGGCAAGTACCGCGGAAGCGGGCGTAGATTTGATAGATGCTAGCGGATGGGTCGAGCTTCAAAGCCTTGTCGAAGTGCTCTACCGCTTCACGGTACTTTTTGAGTTTGGCAAGCGTCGCGGCTTTGCTGAATAGCGCATAGCTGTTAGTCGGTTCGAGCTTCAAGGCGGCAGCGTAGTCGATGATAGCTTTGTCGTATTCTTTCTTGGAATTCAATGAGGTGGCGCGCCCGCTGTATGCATTCACATATTCCGGGTCGAGCCGGATCACCTCGGTGTAATCGCCGAATTGGATTTTGTCGATGCGCTTGGTCGGCAGCACTTTGGTTCCCACGGCCCAGACGTCTTTGACCTTCTCGGCGGGTTCGTCAGCCCCGGCGCGGATGGCGAACGCGACCAGCAAGAGCGGTACGAGCAGCAGGCGCATGGCGGGGTCTCGGGGGCTGCGGACGGACTCTGGAAATGAAGGTAACAAGCCGGCGGGGGCGGTGCAAACCTTTCCTCACCGGATCCGTGCGTCTGTCCAGCCGAGTTCGTTTTGTCGACTTGACATAAGTCCTAGGCGGGCTTGGTCTGTCCAGAAAAAAGTGGTCTGTCCAGAAAATTTTCGGTCTGTCCAGCGGGGGGTGGGGGTAGCAGCGCTGGACAGACATGGCCGGAGTCCATATCCGCACCCGATTGTCCGCCGGTCGAAAGCGCGGTATCCTTTTCCCACCCACTCGGTCGCGTTCGGAACTCGTCGGGCCGAAGAAGTGAGTATCTGAATCGAGGGTTCGCCGTGGAGCATTCGCCGAATCGTCTGTCGCGCCGCGAGATGGTGCAGATCGGGTTCAGCAGCGCGCTCGGGCTGTCGCTGCCGACGGTGCTGCGCGCGGCGCCGGTGCGCCAAGCCGATTCCTGTATCGTCATGTTCTTGAACGGCGGGCCGAGCCAACTGGACATGTGGGACATGAAGCCGGACGCCCCGGCCGAAGTGCGCGGCGAGTTCAAACCGATCGCATCGTCCCAGCCCGGCGTCATGGTCTCCGAGCACCTGCCGAAGTTGGCGAAGGAGATGCACCGTTGCACGCTGGTGCGGTCGATGCACCACAGTGTCAACAACGCCCACGCCGCGGCGGTGTACTGCGCACTCACCGGCCACGACCGCGGTGAAAAAGGCGGCGGAGCGGCCCCGACCGACTACCCCGCGATCGGGTCGGTGCTCGGTTTGAAGCGACCCCCGGCCACGGCGATGGTGCCGTTCGCGGTGCTGCCGTACATCACGAAGGAAGGCGCCGGCGGGCCTCCGCAGCCGGGGTTCTTCGGCGGCTGGCTCGGCCGGCAACACGATCCACTCTTCGTGCTGCGCGATCCGAATGCCGCCGACTTCAACGTGCCCGAGTTGGTGCTCCAACAAGAGATGCCCGCGGATCGTCTGCAAGGACGCAAGGAGCTGCTCGGCAAACTCAGCGGTGGCAAATCGAAGGACGCGGTGACCGCGGAGTTGAACGGACTCCAGCGGAAAGCGTTCGACTTGCTCACGACCCCGGCGATGCAGAAAGCCTTCCGGATGGACGCGGAGCCACCGAAGGTTCGCGATGCCTACGGCCGCAACATCTACGGCCAGAGCGTGCTACTCGCGCGGCGGTTGGTCGAAGCCGGGACGAGGCTCGCTTGTGTATCGTGGGCGCCCGATGCCAACGCGACCTGGGACACCCACGGCGGCAACTTCAACAAGTTGAAAGGCGGATTGCTCCCACAACTCGACGCGGCGCTGTCGAGCTTGATCACCGACCTCGCCGACCGGGCGATGTTGGAGCGCACGCTCGTCGTCGTGATGGGCGAGTTCGGCCGTAGTCCGAAGATCAACAAAGACGGCGGCGGCCGCGATCACTGGAACTTCTGTTACAGCCTGCTGCTCGCCGGCGGTGGCATTAAAGGCGGCTACATCCACGGGGCGAGCGATTCCATCGGTGGCCGCCCGAGCAGCTTGCCCGTGACACCGGCCGACATCGTCGCCAGCGTCTACCAATGCTTGGGGCTATCCGCCGATTTGGAACTGCGCGACAACCAGAATCGCCCTTACCAGTTGGTGCCCTGGGGCACGGCGATTCAAGATTTGATGGCGTGATTTATTCGATACACCCGAGATCTATCCATGCTGCGCGCTTCTTCGCTCTTGCTCCTCCTGCTCTTTCCGATTTCCCTCTACGCCCAAGCGGCCCCGGTCGACGAAGCCAAAGCGCTCCGCGAGTACACCCTCGCGAATTACACAAAGCACGAGTACCAGATCCCCATGCGGGATGGCGTGAAATTATTCACTGTCGTCTACACGCCGAAGGACACGGCCAAAACTTATCCGATGCTGATGCACCGCACCCCCTACGGCGTCGGGCCTTACGGCGTGGACAACTACGCCGACCGCCTCGGCAACATGGGCCCATACCTGAAGTCCGGGTACATCCTCGTCAACCAAGACGTCCGCGGGCGGATGAAGTCCGAAGGCTCGTTCATCGACATGAGGCCGCACAACCCCTCGAAGAAGAAGCTCGAAGTCGACGAGAGCAGCGACACCTTCGACAGCATCGAGTGGCTGCTGAAGAAGGTGCCGGGGCACAACGGCAAGGTCGGCTTGGCCGGGATCTCCTACCCCGGCTTCTACGCCGCGTGCGGGATGATCGACGCCCACCCGGCGCTCAAAGCCGTCAGTCCGCAGGCGCCCGTCATGGACATGTTCGACGGCGACGATTGGCGCCACAACGGGGCACTGCTCCTGACCCACAACTTCGGCTTCGAGCAAGTCTTCAACAAGATGACGCCCAAGCTTTACCGACAACCGGGGAGCACCGAGTTCGACTACGGCACGTCCGACGGCTACCAGTTCTATCTCGACATGGGGCCGCTGGTGAACGCGGACACCAAGCACTTCAAAGGTAGCTCGCCCTACTGGAACGACGTGATGAAGCACGGCAACTACGATGACTTCTGCAAGAGCCGCGACCTGCGCCCACACGTGAAGAACGTGAAGCCGGCCGTGCTCACCGTGGGCGGTTGGTTCGACGCCGAGGACTTGGCCGGGACGATCCACTGCTACCGCCGGGTCGCTGAGACCAGCCCCGATTGCCCGCAGAATGTGCTGGTGATGGGCCCGTGGGTCCACGGCGGCTGGTCGCGCGGCGACGGCGATGCCCTCGGCCCGGTGAAGTTCAACGCGAAGACCGCGGAGTACTACCGCAACAGCGTCGAGTACCCGTTCTTCGAGGGGCATTTGAAGGACGCGAAAGTCGCGGCGTTGCCGAAGGCGGCACTGATGTTCGAAACCGGCACGAACCGCTGGCGGCGATTCGACACTTGGCCCCCGAAGGAAGCCGAGAAGGTGAAGCT
>JANOSQ010000050.1:0-3445 GCA_031415915.1 Fimbriiglobus sp.
GCCGTGGTGAGGATCAACTTCCCGCGCATAGAATCGGCGACGACCAACCCGCCCCCGGCAGCGGGAGCTTCCAGGCGACGTTCTTATCCGGCCCCCAAGTCGTCGGTACGGCCGGGCCTTCGTAATGGCCGACGCCATTCGGCCCCCGGAATTCCAGCCACTCGGCGGAATCGGGTTTGCTCGGGGCCGGGGCGGCCATCAAAAACAAAGCGGCTGTCAATGCGAAGGGGGTCATGCGGGGATACTCGCGGGTAGGTGGGCGGAATCAGTTTAGCGGAAGGAACGCGGGAATGGGGCTTAGGCGTCGGGTTCTTGGAAGCTCTCGCCGGAATAGATCGTGGCGAGGGGGACGCTGGCGGGGACGGACGTGAACGCGAGCGTGTCGGCCAAGCCGACGAAGGAAATCAGCGCCCACGAGCCGTCGGCTTGCCGGATGTAGCGATCGATCACCGGCTCATCTTGTGCGACGAGGACGTACTCGGTCAGGCTCGGGATTTGTTGGTAATTGCGGAATTTCAACCCGCGGTCGTACTTCTCCGTGGACGGCGAGATGATTTCGATGATGGCCGCGGGATTGACGAGCGTATCCGCGTCGTTCGGGTCGAATTCGCCCGGGCCGCACAGGATCACGATGTCCGGGTAGGTGTACAAGCCGGTGCGATCCACGAGCACGCGCTGATCGCTGGAGAGGGTTCTGCACCGCCCGTCTTTGAAGATGGCCCGCAAAGCGGCGATGAGCGCATCTTTGATGTCGTTGTGCTTGAAACTCGCCCCCGCCATGGCGAACATCTCGCCCTTGTAGAATTCGCTTTTGAATTCCGCGCGGCGTTCGAGGGTCAAATACTGGTGCGCCGTCAAACGCGATTTCAGCAATGCGCTCATGCTCGGTCTCCGGGTCGGTGACAAAACGCCCTTAGCTTCCCCGTTGTTCCACGGTATCATATCTCCAACCTCCCCCGGCCGCCCCGGAGAATTCGCCGATGACGACCCCGCTGGATGCTCCCCTCGCTCCCTCTTGGCAGTGGCCGCTTTTCCGGGCCAAAGTGCTCGGACTGGTGATCGTAGCCGCAGTGCTGACCTTGCTTTCGGTTGGGCCGCGCCCGGAAGCCACCGCGCAGGTGACGGTGAAGAAGGCCCCCGAACCCAAACCGGACGAAGATCAGCCAGCCCCCGAGTTCCCGGAGAAGATGGACTGGCTCAACACGGCCGGGCCGATCACGATGAAGGATTTGAAGGGGAAGATCGTCCTGCTCGACTTCTGGACGCTCTGCTGCATCAACTGCATCCACACGCTGCCCGACTTGGCCAAGCTCGAAAAGAAGTACGCCAACGAGATCGTCGTCATCGGCGTGCACAGCGCCAAGTTCGACAGCGAGAAGGAAACCAAGAACATCCGCAAGGCCGTGCTGCGGTACGAAATCGCCCACCCCGTGGTGAACGACGGCGACCACAAGATCTGGGACAAGTACGGCGTGAGTTCTTGGCCGACGCTCGTCGTCGTGGACACCGCCGGCAACGTCGTCGGCGCGACCTCCGGCGAAGGCAATTACGAGACGCTCGATAAGGTCATCGCCAAGCTCATCGAAGACGGCAAGAAGAAAAAGACCCTCAACGAGACGCCGATCCGCTTCGACCTCGTCCGCTTCCGCGAAAAAGGGGACACGCCCCTTTTCTTCCCCGGCAAAGTCTTGGCCGATGAAAAGGGCAAGCGGCTCTTCATCGCCGATAGCACGCACCACCGCGTCGTCATCACCGATCTCGACGGCAAGAAGCTCGGCATCATCGGCAGCGGCAGCCCTGGCTACAAGGACGGCAAGTTCGCGGACGCCCAGTTCGACGACCCGCAGGGCATAGCCCTCGATGGCGACCTGCTCTACATCGCCGACCGCAAGAATCACAGCATCCGCGCGGCGAACCTCAAGACGGGCGAAGTGAAGCTCTTCGCCGGCACCGGCCAGCAAGATTCGAAGTCGCGTTTCACCGACACCCCGGCCGACCCGCTGAAAACGGGATTGAATAGCCCGTGGGATCTCATCATGGTCGAGCGAACGCTGTTCATCGCCATGGCCGGGCACCACCAACTCTGGGCCTACGACCTCAAAGACAACAAGATCCAAGTCTACGCCGGCGACGGCGGCGAGAACATCAAGGATGGTCCGCTCTACGCCAGCCGCTTCGCCCAACCCTCCGGCTTGGCGACCGATGGCAAGTTCCTCTACGTCGCCGATTCCGAAGTCAGCGCGATCCGCAAGCTCAGCACCGACGGCAACGGCCGGGTCGAAACGCTGATCGGCGAAGGCCTCTTCGAGTTCGGCGACAAAGACGGGACCGGGCCGGACGTCCGCATCCAGCACGCGCTCGGCGTCGTGGTTCACGAAGGCAAGGTGATCATCGCCGATACTTACAACAACAAGCTGAAACTGCTCGACCCCAAGACCACCGACACCAAGACGATCGCCGTCCTCGGCGATCCGGCGGACAAGGGGTTGAACTTCAACGAACCCGCGGGCATGAGCATCGCCGCCGGGAAGTTGTACGTCGCGGACACCAACGCCCACCGCATCCGGGTGGTCGATTTGAAGACGTTGAAGGTGTCGACGCTGGCGCTGACCGGGGTGGAGCCACCGCCACCGCAAAAGGAATGGCAACCGAAGAAATAGTCGGCGTGCCAAACTCCGCAAGGAGTCGGGTGTCCGGGCTCGGCGTCAAAAGAAAATACCGGAGTTCTCCCATGCTGCTTCGTTCACTGCTCGCGTCCCTCGTGTTCACCCCATTCGCCCTCGCCGCCGAGGCGCCCGCCGCGTTGCCCAAAGGGGTTGAGAAAGTCGAAGCTACTTTCGAACCGGCCGAGGCCAAACCGGGGGAAGTGGTGACCTTCAAACTGACGGTCACCCTCGGCCTCGGTTACCACACCTACCCGTTGATGCAACGGGATAAGCTCGCCGGGGACATGGTCAACAAGCTCGACTTCCCCGCCGCCGGGTCGGTCATCTTCGTCGGCGACTCGATCGATCCGGCGGGTGCGGAAACGAAGGCCGAGCCGCTGCTCGGTATCAAAGCGATGAAGGTTTACCACGGCAAGGTCGTCTACGAACGCAAGGCGGTGGTGTCGCCGAAAGCGACCGCCGGGGCCGGCACCGTGGCGATCCCGAAGTTCGTCCTCAGCGTCTGCGACAAAGACTCCTGCTTCCCGCCGAAGACGCTGACGCCGGAGGCCACGTTCAAGGTGCTCGATGGCCCGGCCGTGGCCGTGGACAAGAAGTACGCGGCCGAAGTCGCGAAGGCGTTGAAAGACAAATGAGCGCCGAGCGGTAAACTCCACGAAGCCCACGGTCGCGGCGACCGTGGGCTCGGTCATTTGTTAGCCGGACGCGCCAGCGACGGTGGCGAACGGCGACACCGATGTTCGAGGCGGCCGGAGTTCCACGGCTTGCCGCCGTCGCTA
>JANOSQ010000051.1:0-3255 GCA_031415915.1 Fimbriiglobus sp.
AGTGCCCCCACTTGGCCGAGGTCGTACCGGAAACCGCGGAACGCGCGAATATCTGCCATGGAACCCACCGGGAGAAAAACGGAACCACCGCGGTTAGCTTACGCCCCGCCGCTTTCCCGGCATTCTCATTTGCCTCCGGCCCCGCATTCGCTGATGATGTCCCGGTGGGCGCAGACCCACCCATTCCCCTTCCGGAGGATTCAGCGATGCGTAGGATACTGGCGGCACTGGCCGCGGGCCTGTTGATCGGCGCGGGCACCGACGCGGCCGAGTTGAAAAAAGGAACGCCCGAGGTCAAGGCGATCTCGGCCTTGGCATTCGGCCCGGACGGCGTGCTGTTCATCGGCGATGCCCAGTCGGCGAGCCTCTTCGCCGTGGACACGGGCGACACCAAGCCGAGCGGCAAGGAAGACGTCAAAGTCGAAAAGATCGATGCGACCATCGCCGACCTGCTCGGCACGACCCCGGCGAACGTCGCGATCAACGATGTGAAGGTGAACCCGGCCTCCGGGAACATATACCTCGCCGTGACCCGCAAAGGGGCCGGTGGCGGTTCGCTGGTCATGAAGTTCGACCGGACCGGGAAACTCGGCGAGTTCATCCTCAAGGACGTGCCCTTCGCGGTGACCAAGATCCAAAGCCCCTCCGAGAAGAACAAGCAGGATGTGATCACCAGCATCGCTTACGTCGAGGGCAAAGTGATCATCGCCGGGCTGTCGAACGAAGAGTTCTCCAGCTCGCTGCGGACGATCGCCTATCCGTTCGCCGAAGCGGCCAAGCCGACCAGCGTCGAGATGTTCCACGCCGCCCACGGCAAGACCGAGACGGCGTCCCCGATTCGGACGTTCGTCCCGTACAAGATCAGCGGGGCCGATTACCTGTTGGCCGCGTACACCTGCACCCCGCTCGTGAAAGTGGCCGTCGCCGATTTGAAACCGGGCGCGAAGATCAAAGCCAAGACCATCGCCGAGTTGGGCAACCGCAACAAACCTCTCGACATGATCGTCTACACCAAAGACAAGCTCGATTACATCCTAATGGCGAACAGCGCCCGCGGCGTGATGAAGATTCCCGCCGCGCCGTTCGCGGACGCGGATGGCATCACCGATCCGGTCAAAGGTGGCGGCACCGCGGGTGTGAAGTTCGAAACCATCAAAGAACTCGTGGGGGTCATGCAACTCGACCGCCTCGACTCCGAACGGGCCCTCGTGCTGGTGCTCGCCGAAGATAAAACCTACACGCTGAAGTCGATCCCGCTGCCGTAAGCCGGTGCGAGTCAACTCGGTGCGCCGGTCGTTCGGGTCGTTCGGACTCGGACGGCCGGCGCCCGTTTTTCCCCGGATCGTGGCTCCCAAACCCCTGCATTGGTCCGGGAGCGGTGCCGATGATCGCGAGACGAATCCACGCCTCGCAGGGATGCGGCCATGACCAGTTGCGTTTGTCTGCTACTCGCGGCGACCCTCTCCGCCGAGGCGCCGCCCTCCACCGTCGGAGAACTTTCCCAGCCGCAATCGGGTTGCCACTCCCGCAGCCAAGGGCCGCAGTCGGGCTATCGGCCGGCGGTCGGTGACATCGTCTTGTCGGTGACCGAGAACCGAAAAATCAGCCTGATGTACCGCCTCGTGCTCGTCGGCATCCCGACCCACGCGGGGATCGTGGTGCGGATGCCAGGGGGCGAACTCGGCATCCTCGAAGCCGGGGGCGGCGGGGAATTCCGCACGCGCACGACTCCACTCGAAGCGCGATTCGCACGCAGCGGCGACCGCACCGTTTGGGTTCGTCAGCGCTCCGCGCCGCTCACCCCGGAGCAAGAGGGGAAGTTGAACGAGTTCGCGCTCCTTTCGGAGAACACCGGCTATAGCAAGGGGCGCGCGTTCGACCTCGCATGGTTCTCACTCCGGGGCTTGCGCGGGCCGATCCGCACCTTCTTCGACGGCAAGCCGAAGGGCGTCCGCGGAGATTCCGTCTGCTCCGAAATCGTGGTGGAAGCCCTCGCTTACGCGGGCATCATCGATGCCGAGACCGCGCGCCCCTCGGCCACCGCGCCGCGCGATTTTCTGCTCGACCGCTCATTGAACCTGTACATCCACCGGCATCCGCCGCTCGCCTGCGGCTGGCTTCCACCGGCCATTTGGATCCCCGACGCTTGTCCCGTGTGCTACATGAAGCCCGAACCGAAGCGCGGCTTGTTGCGGTTCGCCCGCTGATCGCGGATGATACGCACTCTCCGATCCGAGGGTGGTTTCATGCGGTTCTCTCTCCTTCTCGCCTTTCTCCTCGCCCCGGCATTCGCGTCCGCCGCGGAACCGAAGCCCTTCGCCCGAGAAAACCTCACCGCGTGGTGCATCGTCCCGTTCGACGGGAAGAAGCGCGGACCCGAAGAGCGCGTGGCGATGCTGAAGCGCCTCGGCTTCACGCGCTATGCCTACGATTGGCGCGCCGAGCACCTGCCGACGTTCGGGAAGGAAATCGAACTCTTGAAGAAAGAGAAGATCGCGCTGCAAGGCGTCTGGTTCCCCGCGGGCGTCGGCAAGGACGGGCAGACGATTCTCGACATGCTGAAGTCGCACAAGATCGAAACCGAACTCTGGGTGATGTTGCCGCAGCCCGATGCGAAGTTGGCGCAAGCCGACAAAGTGAAAACGACGGCGGCGTTCCTCGGCGCGCTGGCGAAGCGGGTGGCGGAACAGGGCTGCAAGATCGGCGTCTACAACCACGGCGGCTGGGCCGGGGAACCCGAGAACATGGTCGCGGTGGTGAAGACCTGCGGCGAGCCGAACGTGGGTATCATCTATAACCTCCACCACGGCCACGACCACTTGGCGAAGTTCGACGAATACTTGAAGCTGATGAAGCCGCATTTGTATTCGATCTCGCTCAACGGGATGGAGAAAGACGGGGATAAGAATGGGAAGAAACTGCTGGTCATCTCCGATGGGCCGGAGGATCGCAAACTGCTGAGGTCGATCGTTTCGAACGGCTATGCGGGGCCGCTCAATATCCTCGGTCACACGGACGACGATGTCGAAGATCGACTGACGGACAACCTGAATGGGTTGCGACATGAGTTGGAGACACTCGAAGAAACCAGCAGGGGAAGCTTGGGCTTTCGAACTCCGAGTGGAAACGCTTTGCAAATGCGGGTCACAACGACAGCGTTTGTCATTTCGAATCTCGCGAAAGTCGAACTGAAGAAGCTGGCGGAGTTACCGATTGAGCGACTGAATGATCAAGTTGAAGTCCGGATTGATCGGG
>JANOSQ010000052.1:0-4753 GCA_031415915.1 Fimbriiglobus sp.
CCGACGGTGCTGAACGGGATCGGCGTGTCGAAGGCGAGCAGGAACGGCGACAAGAAGTTCCGACGCACCGCGAGGTAGATGCTGCGCCGGCCGTTGCCATCGATCGGTCCGCTGCCGGGGCGACCACGGCCGTCGAGGAACGGCGTGAGGAAGATCGGCACGCTCTTCCCTTCCAGTTTCGAGTCGAGCCGGCCGCTGACGGCGAGCATGGAATCTCGGATCGCTTCCCCTTCGAGTCGCTTCAATCGGAACGTGTGCAACAGCGTGTTGGTCGGGTCGAGCTTGTCCGCGGCCGGGTCGCCGTCGGAACTCATGCGGTAGGCGTCGGTGAGCACCAACTTTCGGATCAGCCGTTTGATGCTCCAGCCGTCTTTCACGAATTCCGCGGCCAAGTGATCGAGCAATTCCGGGTGGGTCGGCGCTTCGCCGAGGAGGCCGAAGTTGTCCGGCGTGGGCACGAGGCCCCGGCCGAACAGGTGATGCCAAACGCGGTTCACCGCGATGCGGGCCACGAACGGATTCCGCTTCGGATCGATCCACTGGTCGGCGAGCTCGAGCCGGCCGCTCCCGGCGGTGTGCTTCAGCGAATCGGTACCGGCGAGCGCTTCGAGCGAACGGTGCGGCACCACCGTGCCCGGCGTTCGCGGATTGCCGCGAACGAAGACGGTTTCATCGACGGGGGTGCCGTCCCATTGGGCGAGCGCGACGCGGGATTCCCAGGTCACCGACTTGGCCAACGCCTTCTCTCCTTCAACGATTTTCTCCGCGATGGCCGTGATCGCCTCGGTGGAAGGTTGCTTCGCCAAATAGATTTCGGGAGGGGGCAGCGGCGGTGGTGTATCGGCTTGCACGACCATTGCCACGGCGAAGTCCGTTCGCGGATCGGCGCTGAGTTCCACATGCAATCGTTGGCCGGCGTATCCGCTCATCCCTTGGGCAACCCAGCGGTACTCGTCGGCATTCGGTATCGCTTGGATCAGGCTGCCGTGCAGAGGGCCTGCGAGCACGGTGTGGCCATTCACGGCGGCGTAAGCCGTGCCGCCACCGCGGACGAGGTAGTAGAGGTTCTTTTTGGTCAAGACGAAGTTCGGCGTGCGGATGCTGAAACCGACGCGATTCACCTTTCCGAGGGGGCCGTAGTCCGCGGCCGATTCCCCCGAGGTTTTCAGGCCCGCCCAGAAGGGATCGAACACCGCTGCGGCATACGGCTCGACGCGGACGCTCTGACTCTTTCCCTTGGTGATGATTGACGCGTAGCCCGCCGGTCTCGCGGCGGAGCCGAAGCTCACGTCGTCGGGGAACCAGCTACTGCCGAGTGTCCGATCGCCGAAATTGAGGACGGCTTCCGACTGATGCCAGACCTTCACCACCGCTGTGACTCTGGCGAGTTCGACCAACGCGCTAAGGTCATCCGAGGACTTGTCCCTCAACTTCGCCAACTCCGCGGCGGCCCTGCGGTTCGCTTCCCAACCGTCGAAGCGCGCCTGGCGGTAGGCGCTCCCTTCGACGACGCCGTAGAGCGCGTAGTAATCCTTCGTGCTGATCGCGTCGAATTTGTGATCGTGGCAACGGGCGCAGGCCACGGTCAGGCCGAGGAAGGCTTTCGTGGCCGTGTCGATGCGATTGTCGAACCGGTCGGCTTGGTCTTGGCGGATATCGACCGGCGAATGCACCTCTTCGCCGAGGTGCCAAAACCCGGAGCCGATGATCGATTCGTTCACCCCGGTTTTGGGGTTCACGCGCGGTTTCGGCAGCACGTCCCCGGCGAGTTGCTCGCGGACGAATTGATCGTACGGCACATCGGCGTTGAGCGCCCGGATCACGTAGTCGCGGAACTGGAAGGCGTTGGCGATGTCGGGCTCGAATTCGTGACCACGACTCTCGGCATAACGGACGAGGTCGAGCCAGTGCCGGCCCCAACGCTCGCCGAAATGGGGAGTCGCCAGCAACCGGTCGGCGGCTTTGGCAAAGGCTTCCGACGAACTATCCGCTTCAAATTCCCGCAGTTCCTTCGGCGTCGGCGGTAATCCCGTGAGGGCAAAGGTCGCGCGGCGGAGCCAGACGGGCTTGCTCGCGGCCGGGGCCGGCTTGAGATTCTTCTCCTTCAACTTGGCGAGCAGGAACCGATCCACCGCCGTCGCACCCGCATTCGCCGGCACGGGGTACTCGGCGACCGGCTTCCAGCACCAATGCTCGGCCTTGCGTTTGGCGAGATCGAATCCGCTTTTCACTTCCGTCGTCGAGGTGTCGTTCGGCCAGACGGCCCCGGCCTTCACCCACGTTTCGAGGTCCTTGATCGCTGCGTCGGAGAGCTTGCCGACGGGCGGCATTTGCAGGTCGGTGTTGGCGTAGCGCACCGCTTCGATCAGTTTGCTCTTGGCCAAATCCCCCGGCACTACCGCCGGGCCGTTGTCGCCCCCTTTCAACAGCGCCGCCCGGCCATCCGTGCGCAACCCCCCTTTGGGTTCTTTGCCTTTGGTCGCTTTTTCGTCGCCGTGGCACTTGGCGCAATGCTCGACGAGCAGCGGGCGGATCTTTTGTTCGAAGAACTCGGCCGGTTCGGCGGCGGTGGCCTGCGATGCGGTGACGAGCAGGAGTGCGGCGATGCAGAAACGTGCGACGGGCATGGTTGCCGTCTCCTAGAGCAGTGGGTTAATGATGTCCCATTTTGAGGTAGGGAGCACTCCGAGAGAAAGTCGCGGCGAACTTCTGCGGGCGACGAGCCTCATCATTTTACTTGGCCAACTCACCGCATTCCAGTGTTCGCTCGTTTTCGGCCGGAGTGTCCGGATCGCGGCGGACATCTGCATTCCATCGGTATGGCGAGCCCGCGATCCCGCACTGGGTCATCCGGTTTGCCAACAGGAGTTCCCAATGGCCACTCTGCAAGCAGTCACCGCGGCGATGACCGGTTTCCCCCGCAACCTGACCTGGGCGGATTTCCGCGCGGTACAATCTTCGCCGTCCCCGCCGCACATCGCCCAGACGAGCACCTCATTCTCGATGGGCGGATTCACCGTGCACCTGGTGAACGGTGAATACAAGATTCGCAATCCCCGGATCACGGTCGCCAGAAACGCCGCGGGATCGTGGGCGACGAGCGCGGCCCGGAGCAGTGCCGACTTGCTCCGCCACGAACAAGGGCACTTCGACATCACCGGCCTGATCGCCCGCGATCTGATCGGAAAGGTCCTCGATCTGTCGTTCGACCAATCCGTCATCGCCGTCCTCATTGGCTCGGGCAACACCGCGCACGATCACCAGCGCTACGTTACCCGGCAGTTCCAAGCGGATGTGACCCGCTTCGGCCAAGAGGCCCGCGACCTGCTCGCCCGCCTGAACACGAATCCGAACACGCAAGCCGACGGGCTGTACGACACCCAGACCAACCACGGCTTGAACGCGACCGCTCAGCGGACGTGGAACGACCGGCTCCAGCGGATCAAGGCGTCGAACGACAGCCTCGAACTCATGCTCTGGATCGAAGGACTTCTGCGGTAACCGCCCGGTCGATCCATCCGCCGCCCAAGACGCGGGTACCGTCGTAGAACGTGACCGCTTGCCCCGGTGAGATGGCCGATTGCGGTTCGGCGAATCGCACGTTCGCCCCGCCGTCGGCGGTGGCCAGCACGGTGGCCGGGGTTGCGGCGGTGCGGTAGCGGATCTTGGCCAGACAATTCAACGGCGCGGCGGCCGGGGCATCCACCAGCCAGTTGATCGCCGTGGCGGTCAGACCGTTCGCCAGCAATTCCTCGGGGTCGCCGACGATCACTTCGTTCGTTTCGGGGACGATGTTCAATACGAACCGCCGCTTTCCCGCGGCGACTCCCAGTCCTTTGCGCTGGCCGATGGTGAAGCGGTCGATTCCGTCGTGGGTTCCCAAAAGTGTGCCGTCGGAATCGCGGATGACCCCGGCCGTCACCGCTTCGGGCCGGCGCTTGCGGACGACATCGGTGTGATCCCCCGATGGAACGAAGCAGATTTCGACGCTGTCCGGCTTGGCCGCGACGCTCGTCAGCCCCGCTTCGCGGGCGAACTCGCGGATTTGCTGTTTCAAGTAGCCGCCGACGGGGAAGAGCAGGTGCGGCAGCACTTCGCGCTTGATGCCGTGCAGGACGTACGACTGATCCTTGTCCGGGTCGGCCCCTTGGTGCAGTTCCGCTTCGCCGGTCGGGGCGCGCAGGATTTGGGCGTAGTGCCCGGTGGCGATAAAGTCGGCCCCGAGTTGCTTTCCGAAGCTCCAGAGTTGGCCGAACTTGAGCCAGTTGTTGCAGACGACGCACGGGTTCGGCGTCCGACCCTTCAGGTACTCGTCGGCGAAGTAATCGATGATCTTGTCGAACTCCTTCTCGAAGTTCAACGCGTAGAACGGCAGATCTAGCTTGTCCGCGACCCGCCGGGCATCGTTGGCGTCGATCGCCGAGCAGCAGCCTTTCTTGTTGTCGGGGCGGTGGTCGATTTCGTCGGTGTGGATGCCCGTGCGCATGAAGAGGCCGATGACTTCGTAGCCCTGCCGCTTCAACAGCACGGCCGCGGCCGAGCTATCGACCCCCCCGCTCATCGCCAATACTACGCGACCGGCCACGGTGAATCCTCGGATGGACTGAGACCTCACCCCCCGGCCCCCTCACCCCAGCGGGGGGGGGGAACCGGCAAGTGGGGGGTCACCCCCCCAACCGGTTGGGGAGGGGGGGGGGGGGGGGGGGGGCAGGACCACCCAGGGGTGAACGAGGGCGGGGGCGAGGGGGTTGCG
>JANOSQ010000053.1:0-3241 GCA_031415915.1 Fimbriiglobus sp.
GAAACTGCACAAGCTCCTCGTCACCAGCAGCACCTACCGGCAGGCGGTGACCCACGATGCCGCGGCCGCCGCGAAAGACGGCGACAACCGATTGCTCTGGCGGATGAACCGGGGCAAGCTCGACGCCGAGACGGTGCGCGACGCGGTGCTCTTCGCCAGCGGCCGGCTCGACGAAACGATGTACGGGGCACCGGTGAAGCACTTCCTCACCAAGCCGGGCGTCCACGTCACGCCCGAAGCGGATTACGAGAAGTACGACGTCGATGCGACCGACGCCCGCCGGCGGAGCATTTACCGGTTCATCTTCCGGACCCGACCCGACCCGTTGTTGGAAGCGCTCGATTGCCCGGATGCCTCGGCTTCGGCACCGGTGCGGTCCGCGTCGGTGAGCGCGCCCCAAGCGCTGGTGCTGTGGAACAACAAATTCACCCTCCGCCACGCGGAGCATCTCGCGGCGTTGGCGACGAAAGCCAACCCCGAACTCGTCCAGCAGATCCGGTTCGCCAGCCGGCGAGTGCTGGGGCGAATTCCCACCGAAGCCGAGGAAACCGCGTGGGTGAGCTACGCAAAGAAGCACGGCCTCGCGAACCTGTGCCGGGTGCTCTTCAACAGCAGCGAATTCCTGTTTATCGATTAGGTTGCGCAACACGAGCCGGACGCCTCAGCGACGGACCTCACCGGGAGGAATTGACGCCGGCGAAATTGGATCGGCCCGTCGCTCACGCGTCCGGCTCGTACTGAGCCAGGCGCGGTGCGCAACACGAGCCGGACGCGTCAGCGACGGACCGCACCGGGAGGAATTGACGCCGGCGAAATTGGATCGGTCCGTCGCTGAGGCGTCCGGCTCGTACCGAGCCACACGCCACAACCATTGGAAGCCTTTCATGATCCCGACGCGACGCGATTTCGTGGCCACCGGCTTCGGTGGGCTCGCACTGGCTCACCTGCTCGCCGCCGAAGCGAAGCCGAACCCGGCGTTCAACGGCGGGCTGCACCACAAGGCCAAGGTGAAGCGCGTCGTGCAGGTGTTCCTCAACGGCGGCATGAGCCAGATGGACACCTTCGATTACAAGCCGACGCTGGAAAAGAAACACGGGCAAATCGTCGATGTCGGATTGAAGGCGACCGCGACCGGGACGCCGGGACCGCTGATGAAGTCCCCGTTCAAGTGGAAGCAGCACGGCAAGTCCGGTCGCTGGGTGACGGATGTCTTCCCGCACCTCGCCGCGCACGTGGACGACATGGCTTTCCTGATGGGCATGACCTCCAAAACGAACGTCCACGGCCCGGCGAGCTACCTGCAAAACACCGGCTTCCTCATGCCCGGCTTCCCCTGCGCCGGCGCTTGGATCGGCTATGCCCTCGGCCGGCTCACCGACGAGTTGCCGTCGTTCGTGGTGCTCCCCGATCCCCGCGGCCTGCCTTACAACGGCTCGGGCAATTTCTCGGCCGGGTTCCTGTCGGCCTCGCACCAAGGCACCGTGGTCAACCCCTCGGCGCCATCGCCGATCTCGGATCTCGCGGCCTCGCCTTCCGCCAAATTCGTCACGCCCGCGGCCAGCGATGACGGCTTGAAGTTACTTAAAGAATTGAACGGGAAGTATGCCGCCGAGCGCCCCGGTGACAGCCGGTTGTCAGCCCGCGTCGAAAGCTACGAACTCGCCGCTAAGATGCAGCTCGCCGCGCCGGAGGTCTTCGACCTCACCCGCGAATCGAAAGCGACCCACGAACTCTACGGCACCGCGGCGCCGGCCCACGACGGCGGCTTCGCCAAGAATTGCCTGCTCGCCCGGCGGATGATCGAGCGGAACGTCCGCTTCGTCCAAGTCTGGAGCGGGCAAGGCGGCCCTTCGAACAACTGGGACAATCACACCAACATCGCCAAGGAACTGCCGCCGATCGCCCGGCAAGTGGACCGCCCCGTCGCGGCGCTGCTCGGCGATTTGAAAGCGAAGGGGTTGCTCGCCGACACGCTGTTGATCTTCACGACCGAGTTCGGCCGGATGCCGTTCACCCAAGGCGGCGTCGGCCGCGACCACAACGGCGGCACCTTCGTGACGTGGCTCGCCGGGGCGGGCATCAAAGCCGGCGTCGCCCACGGGGAAAGCGACGAGTTCTCCTACCGCGCCGCCCAGGATGCCACCGACGGCCACGACCTCTCCGCGACCGTGCTGCACCTGATGGGGATCGACCACGAGAAGCTCAGCGTCCGCCACGACGGCATCGACCGCCGCCTGACCGACGTCCACGGCCACGTGATCGAAGCGATTCTGGGGTGATCCTGGATCACGCCATCTGGAGGGTGCCGCGGGTCACGCCGAGTTGGTTGAGCACCTTCAATTGCTTCCAAGTCGCGCGGCCGTCGTCGTCCCCCGCGATCACGCGGCGGTACTGTTCCAGCAGCGGGCCGATCTCGTCGGGGGTCTCGCGCAGCAGGTCGATGCGGAACCACTTCACGCCCAGACCCTTCATGCGTCCGATGTACTCGGACGCCGATTGCGCGACGCTGTTGAAGACGGTGTTCCGACAGCCGGTGTCGGGCAGCACGGGGAACATCGCCCCGGTGCGATCCCGCAGATCCACTTTGTGGGTATCGCAGGGGCGGCCGCAATCGCGGTGATCCTTGCCCGTGCTCAGGAAGGCCGCGAAAACGCAGTGCTCCATGTGAAACATCGGCATGTGCTGGTGAACTACGGCTTCGAACCCATGCGGGTCGGAGCGCTCCAACAGCGCGGTGAATTGTTCCCAGTTCAGGTCGAAGCTCGGCACGAGCCGTTTCAGCCCGGCGTTCCAAAGCACGTCGGCCGTCAAATCGTTGGCGACGTTCAGGCTGAAGTCGCCGATCAACTCGGCTTCGGGCAGGAGTTCGCGGAAGTAGTCGATGCTGGCCAGATTGCGGATCAGCACCGCATCGGGCTTGGCGCGGGCGACCATGGCTTGGAAGCCGTCTTCGCCCGGTTTCCAAATCCGCACCGTGGCGAGGCCGATCTTCACCCCGGCGGCACGGGCCGCGTCCACGGCGGCGGGGTACTGACGGAGGTCTTCGAAGTCGGCGTAGACGAGCGCGGGTTTGAAGGGGAGCACCGCGTGAAGTTGAGCGAGGTTGCGGACCAGGACGGTCAATCCTGCTGTCTGCCGAGCGGTGGGGGGGAGCCCCCCCCGGTTATAGGGAGCGCGTTTGATTTGGTGTGTCGGGGGGGGTTAGCCCCCCCCCCGGGGAGATGTCAAAGAGTTGAGCGCC
>JANOSQ010000054.1:0-5123 GCA_031415915.1 Fimbriiglobus sp.
CGCCGAGGTCAAGAAACGCGGGTTGAAGAGCGTCTCGGCGGTGCTCGCGGAACTGGCGACGCACGAGGACGAGAAGAGTAAAAACGGCTTGGCGTCGATGCTGAAAAGCATCTGGGGCACCGAGTACATCGACGAGCGCGATTCGCGGTACATCAACGACCGCGTCCACGCCAACATCCAAAAAGACGGCACCTTCAGCGTCATCCCGCGCATCTACGGCGGCGTCACCACGGCCGACGACCTCATCAAGATCGGCGAGGTGGCGAAGAAGTATTCCGTGCCGATGGTCAAGTTCACCGGCGGCCAGCGCATCGACCTCCTCGGCATCAAGAAGGAAGACCTCCCCGGCGTCTGGGCCGACTTGGGCATGCCCTCCGGGCACGCCTACACGAAGGCGCTGCGCACGGTCAAAACCTGCGTCGGCACCGATTTCTGCCGCTACGGCACCAACGACAGCACCAAGCTCGGCATCGCCTTGGAGAAACGTTTCCAAGGCTTCGAGTTCCCCGCCAAGGTGAAGCTCGGCGTCAGCGGTTGCCCGCGCAACTGCGCCGAGAGCACCGTCAAGGACGTCGGCATCGTCGCCACCGAAGGCGGAGAATGGGAAATCCTCGTCGGCGGCGCCGCGGGTGCCCACGTCCGCCGAACCGACGTGCTCTGCCGGGTGAAGACGCAGGACGAGGCGATGCGGGTCATCGGCCGGTTCCTGATTTACTACCGCGACAACGCCAAGTGGATCGAGCGCACCTACGACTTCGTCCCGCGCCTCGGCATCGAAAACCTCCGCAAGATCATCGTCGAAGATTCCCTCGGCATCGTGGCGTCGCTCGACGCGGAGGTGGAGAAGACCATCGCGGCGTACGTCGACCCGTGGCTCGAGCGGAACAAACCGGTGTATGCCGGGCAGTTCGACGAGGCGAAGAAAGTGTCGCTGCCGATGGTGGTCTAAGTCCCCCCTCTCCCGCAAAGCCGGGAGAGGGAGCAAGAATCTCAATCGCACGGCTCGTTTCGGAAACGGATTTATGCTCATGCTCACCCGCGTCCCGCTCTGCCAGCTCGCCGACCTACCGGTCGGCCTCGGGCGCGCCTTCGAAGTGGACGGAAAACCGATCGCCATTTTCCGCACCCGCGCCGGGCGGATCTTCGCCGTCGACGCCTTTTGCCCGCACAAGGGCGGACCGCTCGCGGACGGAATGCTCGCCGGGGATTCGGTCGTCTGCCCGTACCACGCCTTCCGCTTCGACGCTGACACCGGCGAGTGCGACCAGCCCGGCATCTGCTCCATCGCCACCTACCCCGTCGAAGAGACCGACGGCGGAATCGTCGTGACCATCTGACCCATGACGACCACCGCGCTACTCCCGAGCCGCCGCCGCGAAGAACTCGCGATCCGCACGCATTGCCCCTACTGCGCCTTCCAGTGCGGTATCCGCATCGCCGACACCGACGGCGAGTCGGTGCCGCAAATCCAAGGCGATCCGCACTTCCCCGTCAATAACGGCCAGCTCTGCATCAAGGGCTGGACGAGCTTCGCCCTGCTGAATCACCCGCGGCGATTGTTGCACCCGCTGGTGCGCGATTCCCGCTCCGACGACTTCCGCGAAGCGACGTGGGATGAAGCTTTGGATCGCGTCGCCGATGCGATGACGCGGACGAAAGCGGAACACGGCGCAGACGCCAACGGGGTGTTCGGTTCCGGGGCATTGACCAACGAGAAAGCCTACCTGCTGGGCAAGTTCGCCCGGCTCGCACTGGGCACGGCGAACATCGACTACAACGGCCGCTGGTGCATGTCGAGTGCGGCGGGCGGCGGAAACCGCGCCTTCGGAATCGACCGCGGGATGCCGTTCCCGGTCGAGGACATCGCGGGTGCCGAAGTCGTCGTGCTCGTCGGTTCCAACTGCGCCGACACGCTCCCGCCGATCATGCAGTGGTTCGAGAAGCAGAAGGCCAACGGCGGTCGGTTGGCCGTGATCGATCCGCGCCGCACCGAGACCGCGCGGAAGGCCGACCTGCATTTGGCCGTGACGCCCGGTGCCGATCTCGCCCTCGCCAATGGCTTGCTGTATTTGGCCATCGAAGAAGGGTTTCTGAACCGCGAGTACATCGCGAACCGGACGAACGGCTTCGAAGCGGTGCGGGCGACGGTGTTGAATTACCACCCCGCCGCGGTGGAGCGCATCACGGGCGTCGGCGAACCGCAGATGCGCCAACTGCTCCGGTGGATCGGCGCGGCGAAGTCGTGCATGATCCTCTCCGGGCGCGGGCCGGAGCAGCACAGCAAAGGCGTCGATACCGTCAATGCGTGGATCAACCTCGCGCTCGCACTCGGCCTGCCGGGGAAACCGAACAGTGGCTGGGCGACGCTGACGGGGCAAGGCAACGGCCAAGGCGGCCGCGAACACGGCCAGAAGGCCGATCAACTGCCGGGCTACCGTCTGATCGAGAACCCCGAGCACCGCGAAGCGATTGCGAAAGTTTGGGGCGTGCCCGCCGAAAGCCTACCGCGGAAGGGGAAGAGCGCCTGCGAACTCCTCGACGCGCTCGGGCCCACGGGCGGCATTCGCACACTCTTCGTGATGGGGTCGAACATCGCCGTGGCGTCGCCGGACAAGACGCGCGTGTTGAACCGGTTGAAATCGACGGAGTTCCTCGCCGTCTGCGATGCGTTCCCGAACGAGACCACCGCACTCGCCGATGTCGTGCTGCCCGTGTTCCAGTGGGCCGAAGAATCGGGCACGATGACCAACTTCGAGGGGCGCGTCTTGCATCGCCGGCCGACGGTGCGACCGCCGCGCGGCGTCCGCGGCGACCTCGAAATCCTGCGCGAACTCGCCGAGCGATTGGATCACGGCCATCAATTCGCCTTCGATTCTTCGGAAGACGTCTTCGCCGAGTTCCGCCGGGCCACTGCCGGCAGCACCGCCGATTACAGCGGCATCAGCTACGCCAAGATCGACGCGCAAGACGGCGTCTTCTGGCCCTGCCCGGCGGACGATCACCCCGGAACGCCGCGCCTGTTCGCCGAGCGCTTCCACCATCCGGATGGCAAGGCGAAGTTCTTCGCGGTCGAACACCGCCCCGGCGGCGAACACCCGGACGACGCTTACCCCTACTTTTTCACCACGGGCCGCTACAAGGAGCATTACAACTCCGGCGCTCAAACCCGGCAGGTGCAGAAGCTCGTCCACGAGCGCCCCCGGCCGATGCTGCAACTTCACCCGACCGTGGCCCAGCGCCACGCGATCCTCGCTGACAACACGGTGACACTCGAAAGCCGGCGCGGCCGCGCGGAGTTCCGCGCCGAGATCACGCCCGACATCCGCCCCGACACGCTCTTCGCGGCGTTCCACTGGGGCGGCCGCGATGCGGCGAATTCCCTGACGAACATGGCCCTCGACCCGATCAGCCGAATGCCCGAGTTCAAACTGGCCGCGGTGCGGATCGCGCGCGTCCAGCCCACGGAGTGAGGATCGATGAAGAAGCGACTCGCGATCATCGGCAACGGCATGGCCTGCGGCCGGTTGCTGGACGAACTCTTCCGCCGCAACGCGGGGTTGGCCTTCGACGTGACCGTCTTCGGCGAGGAATCCCACGGCTGCTACAACCGCATCTTGCTCGGGCGCATCTTGGGCGGTGGCACGGCCGAGGAGATCACGACGAAATCGCGGGCTTGGTACACCGACCGCGGCGTGACCTACCACTCGGACACGGTCGTGGAGAAACTCGACCCGCCGACGCGGACGCTCTTCACGACCGACGGACAAGCGATCCCGTACGACGTGGCCGTCATCGCCACCGGCTCCGCTCCGTTCATTCCGCCGCTGGACAATTTGACGAAAGCCGACGGGTGCCCGAAGGAGGGCGCATTCGTCTTTCGCACCGTAGAGGATTGCCAGCGCATCCGGGCGTACGCCCGCCCGGCGTCTTCGGCCGTCGTGCTCGGCGGTGGCCTGCTCGGTTTGGAAGCGGCCAAGGCCCTCTCGGATCTCGGCATCCACGTCACCGTCGTGCATTTGGCCGAGTGGCTGATGAACCTGCAAGTCGATCGCCTCGGCGGCGAGTTCGTGCGGAAAGCCGTGGAAAAGCTCGGCATCTTCGTCCGCACCGGCGTCGCCGCGACCGGGTTCACGGGGAAAGAGAAAGTCGAGGGGGTCGTCCTGAAAACCGGGGAAGTGCTCCCGGCCGATCTCGTCGTGATGGCCGCCGGAGTGCGGCCGCGCGTGACGGTCGCGGAAGCGTCCAAAATCCCCGTCAAGCGCGGCATCGTCGTCAACGACCTCATGGCCACGGCGTCCCCGGGCGTCTTCGCGCTGGGCGAATGCGCCGAGCACAACGGCGTCGTCTACGGGATCGTCCCGCCGATTTGGGAGCAGTGCGAAGTCCTCGCGGACGTGCTGACCGGGGCGAACCCACTGGCGCGCTACCGCGGTTCCAAGCTCTACACGAAGTTGAAGGTCGCCGGGGTCGATGTCGCCAGCATGGGGGCCATCGAACCGAAGCAGGACACCGACGAAGTGCTGCAGGTTCTGGAGGAGCGACGCGGCATTTACCGGAAGTTGATCGTCCGTGACGGCAAGCTCGTCGGGGCGATCCTCGTCGGCGAAGGGGACACCGCGGCCGCGCTCGCGCGTTGGTTCGACCGGGGCGATTCCCTCCCGGCCAACCGCCTCGATCTGCTCTGCAGCGGGGAGTTGTCTCCCGCCGCGAGCGATCCGGAAATCTGCAACTGCCACCACGTGTGCCAATCGACCATCGTCGCGGCGATCCACAACGGCGCGACGACGCTGCCGAGCCTGAGTGCCGCGACGCAAGCCGGCACCGGCTGCGGATCCTGCCGCGGGCAGTTGGCGAACTTGATTCTGAAGACGGCGAAGAGCGCAGTGTGAATCGCCGATTGTCGGAGCCGGATGCGTGAGCGACGGTCCTTTGAAACACCGTCGCTCACGCGTCCGGCTCAGAAGGAGAGAAAAATGCAACCCGCGACCCCCGGCCAACGAATGCGCGTGCTCTGGCTGAGCACCATTTCCTTCACCCTGATGTTCGCGGTCTGGCTGATGCTCGGGATGCTCAGCATCCCCATCAGCAAGGAACTCGGCCTCAGCGATTCGCAACTCTATTGG
>JANOSQ010000055.1:0-2032 GCA_031415915.1 Fimbriiglobus sp.
TCGGCGGCGTCATGCGCACGGGCCACGGCTACCGGTTGACGACCGAGGCCGACTTACCCAAGTCCATCGGCCGGGTCCGGAGTTTCTTCGGCACCATCGGCATCCTCTTCCGCGGCTACTGCTACATCCGCACGCTCGGGCCGGACGGGTTGAAGGACGTGAGCGAGCAAGCCGTGCTGAACGCGAACTACCTCCGCGCCCTCGTGAAGGATACCTACGACGTTCCGCACGCCGGGCCGTGCATGCACGAGTTCGTGGCGAGTGCGCGCACGCTACTCCGTACGAAGAAGGTGCGGGCGATGGACGTCTGCAAGCGGCTGCTCGACTACGGCTTCCATGCGCCGACGGTCTACTTCCCGATGGTGGTGCCCGAAGCGCTGATGATGGAGCCGACCGAAACCGAGAGCAAAGAAACGCTCGACGCCTTCGCCGAGGCATTGCTGAAGATCGCGGCGGAGGAACCGGAGATACTGCGGACGGCCCCGCACACGCACGCGATCAGCCGACCGGATGAAGTGAAGGCGGCGAAGGAACCGGTGCTGCGCTGGCGGGCGAAAGCGATACCAAGTGGTGCGAGTGGGACGTTGACGCCGCGAGTCACAGCAACCGAGCGTGGCGGAGGCTGACCCGCGATGTCCATCACGCGGGCTGCTGCAGCCGCTCCCAGCCCAGAATGTGCTCCATCAGATCGGCGGGTTCCGTGCGGGATCCGGATGGCAAAGGCCACGCGAAGCGTTCGGATGCGGCCAACTGGGCGGCGGAACCGCGCGAGCGCGGTTCGACCCACAATTGGACGAATCGGCTGATCGCCCGGCCGCGCCGGCAGAGCCGCGCCGCCAACCGCTCGGCTTCGGCGCTCGTCTGCGCCGCATCGGCGATCAGCTCCGCCCAACCGACCAGCCAATCGACCAGCATCCGCGCCTCTTCGTCGCCGAGGCCCCGGGTCAGGGACTCGTCCCGCGCGATCCCGCGCAGGATCGCATCGCTCGCTTTTGACATTCGTCATCCCCCGTCCGTTCGACCGGCGTGATAGCGTCGGTGCCGGCCGAATGCAAGGCGACGGTGCGGCGTAGGCTCGGAGTTGCTAAAACAAACCCCATGGCACGCCTGACGAAACCGATCCTGCGCGATTTCCTCCACGACGCCCTCCCCGACGCGGAGATGGCGAGCGTCGAAAAGATCCTGCGCGACGATGCGAGTTCGCGGTTGCTCTTTGAAGAAGTGCGGGGCGAAGAGGATCGCGGCGAACACACCATCGGGGCGATTTGGCGGCGGGAGCACCTGTCGTGCGCCACCCGGGATCAACTGGGCGGGTACTTGTTGCAAGCTTTGGATCAATCTCGATTGGACTACATCGACTTCCACTTGAAGACCGTCGGCTGCCCGTTCTGCCAAGCGAATCTCGACGATCTGCAAAAGAAGCAAGCGGAAGCCGTTGAGCCGATCAAGGCCCGCCGGCGGCGGATCGTGAATTCGAGCGCGGGTGTGCTGAGGAAAGTGACCGGGCCGGGGTAAGACTGGTTTACTTCAACGGTTCGACCAACTCGTTCGTGACCTTCTCCACGCCGCTCGTCGTTTGGGCCAGTTCCACGGCCCGTGCCCGCACGAGGGCGTTGGCGACTTCCCCGCGAAGCTTCACTTCCTTGCCGTCCGCGATCACCGTGATGTTCGACCCGTCCAAGGCTTTGTCGGTCTGGAAGCGCAACCGCACGCGGTCTTCGATGGGCAACAGATCGCCGGTTTTGGTCGCGGCCAACGGTCCGGCCAACTGGTGAACCGGTGGCATCGCCGCCGTGACTTTGCGCGAGCTCGTCTTGCCGACGCGCGTGAGTATGTCCGCGTCCGATTTCTTGCTGAAACCGAGCGCCCCGCCGACGATAACGCCGAAGAGCAAGACGAGGAGAGTTTTCTTCACGGGACGCTCCACGGGGACGTTCACCGAGAAGGCTAGCACACGAAAGGGAGCGGGGAGGGAATTCTTCGTTGGAGTTCAACCTTTAGGTTGTCTCGGAACGCAATGAGTGCCGATCGC
>JANOSQ010000056.1:0-3511 GCA_031415915.1 Fimbriiglobus sp.
GAAGCACGTCGGGGACGAGGACTTCCAAGAACACGGGGAGCAGCGGACCTTCATCAGCAACCCTCCGTTCCATTCCCAGACCCTGCGCCGTGCCCCGCGCAGCCACTGGTCCATCGAGAACCGCCTGCACTGGGTCTTGGACGTTCAACTCCGCGAAGACGACCACCCGCTCCGAGACCGCAACGGAGCCGCCAACCTCGCGTTCCTCCGCCGCCTCACCGTCAGCCGCCTCCAACAAGACACCCAAACCAAAGTCGGCAAGGGAATCAAAAACAAAAGACTCCGAGCAGCAGCCAATCCCAACTACGTCCTCAAACTACTCGCCAACGCCAAGTTTTAGTGCGTTCGCCCTGCTGTGATACTCGACAAGGAAACGATTGAAGCACGAACGCGGGGGATCACGACTTTACGAACGATTCTGCTTCCCCAACTGAAAGACGCTGCAATGCCTCGAAAAACAATTGCAGCACCGTGAACAATGACTTTCCAAGCTGAGAAAACTTGGACTTCTCTTTGTTCGTAACACTCCATCGTAACGGAGATCATCAAAATCTTGTCAGGCTTGATATCGCGTGTGGTCGTTGGTTGTGCGTCGTCGTCCCAGTCGTCGCTATCATCGCTATCATCGCCCGGTACAAACGACCACACTTCTGCAACTCTGGATCGGTATTGCACGCGCCCAGAATCAAGATTGCTTGCTGCCCATTTCGCGACATCCGCAGGAAGATATCCAATCTGGTTTCCCTCAGCGTAGACGGCGATGGCATTGGGATCTGCTTTGTTCTTGGGTTCTCGCTCAAAACGCACAGGCATTCCCGCTCGGCACTTGCGAATTACCGACTGTCGGTTCCCAATCGTCACACCCACAACTCGTTTCGTGGCGTACTCATTTACCTTCACCCACTGTTGCACAGACTTTGAGAAAGTGGATGCCATAGTGTTCCTATAGAGTCTTGTCGGATCGGTTATTCCGATCTCTTTGTGATGGTTTGGGGAAACGAATTTCATCGCAGGCAGCCCACAAACGGGGTTCGGGCATCGGGGGCCTTGGTCAGGAGCGGTTGCAATTCACCCGACGCGATGGCGGCATCTAGCCCGCATGTCTCACACCGCCGTTTGATCGGCGCGAGGTTTTCGCGGTCGCGCGTGGGTGTGCGGCATACGTCACGGCTCGCGGTCACTGCGAGCGTGGTCGGCGGGGCTTCAGGAGCGGGCGGTGGTCTCGGTCTTGGAGGCGGATGGATTCGGACGCGGGTCGTGGCAGCGTGACGGCGAGCGGTCAGCTCGTTTCGATGACGAGCGGCGGCGCGAGGATTCCCGGTGGCGGGAGCGATTCGAACGGCGGCAGTGATTCGAGGCGCGGGGCCCAGTCGCGGAGGTTTTGCCAGACGCGTGCGAAGACCTTCCGATAGGGGCAGGCGGAGGCGAGTCGGACCCAGACCTTGCGGACGGTGACGGTGACCGCGGCACCGATCTTCAGCAGCTTCGTGCGGATCGTGTCGCACCGCGCCGTCGCGAGTTGCGTCCCCTTCAGCCCGCGTTCGCGGAGGACGTGCAGCACCACGTAGGCCAGCGTCGAGAACCACAGCCGCAGTGGGTTGGCCCGCAGCGTGCGGCAACTCGTGCGGTCTGCGAACAGACAGAGTTGTTGCTCCTTGATGCGGTTCTCCATCTCGCCCCGACCGCAATAGTCCCGTTCATATAACTCGCGTGACGCGCGCTCGGTCGCGGGGATGTTGGTGACGATGAAGCGCGGGTTGGCACCCTTCGAGAGATGCTCCGCCTTGCCGACCACGCGCCGTTCGGCGGACCAGCTTTTCTGCGTCCGATAGGTGAAGTCGGCGAACACGCGCGAGGCCTGGCCGGACTGCTCGAACGCCAGCTTCGCCTCCTGCTGTTCGCGGCCGATGATCTTCAGCAACCGCTTGTTTTGAGGCAGTCCGAACAGATAACGCACGTCGTGGGCTTCACACCAACTCATCAGGTTGTCACGGCAGAAGCCGCTGTCGGCCCGCAGCGTGATGACCACGTCGGGCCATGCCTGACGCAGCCGCGCGACCAGCCTCTGCACCTGCTGGAGCGAGCCGGCGCTGGCATCGATGTCGGCCGGACGCAGCTTCGCGCACAGCGGATAGTGGCCGCAGAAGATATACAGCGGCAGGAAGCAGTACTCGCGATAGTACCCCTGGAAGAAGCGGCCGAGCTGGTGTCCGTGGACCGGATCATCGGTGGCATCCAGGTCGAGCACGATCTCACGCGGCGGTGTCGCGTGTTGCTCGATGAAGATCTCGACGAACGATTGTTCCAGCTCGCCGTGCCGCGCCACAATCTTCTGATAGCGACTGTCGGCATCGGCTCCGACCGGAGTCAGTTCCAGTCGATTCAACGTGCTCTTGCCCGCCAGCGGTTTCCCCCGGTCCCGACCGGCGCGATCCTGACCGGTGGGATCCGCCTTCCCCACGAGCACGGCCAGCAACGGATCGTGACGCAGATCGTCGTGATCGTTGAGGTCTTCATCTCCCAGACACAACCCGTACACGCGCTGCCGAATCAGTTCTTCGACCGTGTGCTCGATCAGCTCCGGATCACGATGATCGACGAAGCCCCGCGCGAACCGGGCGATGATCCCCGATCGCGCCTCGACTTCACGCAGCAGCAGACCGCCGGCATCCGAAGTGATCGCCCCTCCATCAAATCGGGCGACCACTTCGCGCCGCCCCAACCCTGGAAACACATACGAATCGACTTGCAACTCACGCGACTCGACCTGACACTCTGTCTGCACGGGACCGCCTCCATTCGGGTGTGAAATTCCATTTCAGCACCGGACTTACGCCCGCGGAGGCCCCCGTGTTTGCCAGCAGTGTGAGAGATGCGGGCTAGTGCCGGTTTGGACGACACAAACCGGGGCTAGCGCCCTGCGGCTGATCGGGAAGTTACTCAAATGTGACTGTTTCGTCGCGCGGGTAACGAGGTCGCGCCGCTCACATCACCGAGAAGTAGTTGGCCACCGCGAAGTCAAACGCGGCGGCTGTCAACTTGCGGGGAAGCTGCTTGTAGGCGCAGAAGTTCCGCACTTGGAGCAACAGATCGCGTGGCTGGCACGAGCGGAACGGGCGTTCGGTGCGGCGGTAGTGTTGCTCAATCAGATGCTCCACCGCTGCGTCGTCGTACTGAAAGCCGAGCTTCGGTGACAGGCGGCGGATGATCTCGCGGAACTCGATCTCGGTCGGGTCGGGGACTTGAATTTTGTAGGGGATGCGGCGCAGGAAAGCTCCGTCCACCATGTCGCGCGGTTCGAGATTCGTCGAGAAAATGATGAGTTGATCGAACGGAACCTGAATCTTCTTGCCGCTCGGCAAGTTCAAAAAGTCGTACCGTTTTTCGAGCGGCACGATCCAGCGATTGAGCAGTTCCGAGACCGGCATGCGCTGGCGACCGAAGTCGTCGATGACCAGCGTCCCGCAGTTGCTCTTCAATTGGAGTGGCGCTTCGCAGATGCCGGTCTGTT
>JANOSQ010000057.1:0-3349 GCA_031415915.1 Fimbriiglobus sp.
GCGTTCGTCGGCTTCGTAGACGGTGACGACGTTGTCGTGCGTGATTTGGGCCGCGGCGCGGGCCTCGCGCAGGAAGCGCTCCTTGGCCGAGGGGTTCGCGGCGAACTTCGGCAGCATCACCTTCAGTGCGAGCTTGCGCCCAAGCCGCTCATCGAGCGCGAGGTAGACGGCCCCCATGCCGCCGTGCCCGAGTTGCTTCAGCACGCGGTAAGGCCCGAGTTTGCCGATATCGTCGGGCTGCATCGGCGGGGCGAAAATCGGGGACGCCTCGACGCCGCTGGCCGTTTCGTCGGAGTCCATGGCGACGGAGAGAACGTTGGTCGCCGTGGTTGCAACGGCGACACCGGCAGGAGGTCGGATCGGGGCGGGCATGACGTTTCACCGCGCGGGGTGTACTGAATCCGCAGGATACCCGATTCGACAAAAGAATGCACTGTCTTGAATGTCGACGCCGTCCGCGGACTACCTCTTCGATGCAATCAACTTGATCAGCGCCTTGTGCGGGTCGGCGAACTTGCTGATACCCTCGCGCATGAGCGTCTCTTCGAGATGGCCCATGTTCACCTTCGATTGAATCTCGTTCAACACCTCCAGCGGCGGCATTTCGTCGATGTGCCGGGTGATGGTGCGCCCGCTGGCTTCGACCGCTTGATTCGTCGCGGGCGGGTTCGTTTCGATGTCGCTGCCGGCGAAGGCTTCGACGTACTTCCACGCCGCGTCTTCCTTTTTCTTGGTGCCGGTACTGGCGAAGATCATCTCTTGTTGGAGGGCGAAGCCCTTGCCCGCCCAGAACTGCTGATTCAACTTCCAGATCTTCTTGGCGTTGACGATGCCGACCATCCCCTGCGCGGCCGGGCTGAGATCGGGGCAGGCCTTCTCGGTGTAGACGTCGAGCCGGCTGACGAAGATGCTGTAGACGGTTTTCACGTTCTGTTTGTCGCTGCGGCGCATCGCCCCCCGGAAGCAAGCGTCCCGTGCGGCGATGTATTGGCGCTCGCTGAAGATCAGGGTGACGTTGACCGCGATCCCGGACGCCACGAGTTCTTCGAGGGCCAGCAGGCCCCCGTCGGTCGCGGGGACTTTGATCATGCGGTTACAGTGCCCCGCCGCCCACTTCTGCCCGAGGGGGATGTACTGCTTGGCCTTCTCCGCGGCGGACAAACTCCGGGCCGGATCTTCGAGCAGCGGATCGAGTTCGAAGCTCACCCAGCCGTCGTTGCCTTTAGTCTCTTTCCACACCGGTTCGAAAACGTCTTGGGCCTGCTTCACGAGTTTGTCGGTCATGGCCCACGCGATGGCTTCGTCGTCGTGCCCGGTCTTGGCAAAGGATTTGATGTCCGCATCGAAGCGGCCGGTGTTCAGTAAATCCGAGATGATGATCGGGTTGGAGGTCGCGCCCGTCGCGCCGAGCGCGCGGTTGGTCGCGATCAAATCGGGGTCGACGGTATCGAGCCAAACTTTGGTGCCGGAGGCGGCGAGCGATTGCAACGGGGTCATGGCAGAATCTCGGAGAGTCGTTGGGTACTGGGGTAGTTTATGAATAGTCGCATGGGTCGGTCTCCGGTTCACAGGCCAGACCTCACCCCCCGGCCCCCTCTCCGAAACGGAGAGGGGGTGACTCTGTTTCCGGTTCCCCCTCTCCGCTCCGGAGAGGGTTAGGGGGTGAGGTCTCCGGGAAGTTCGTCGATTCCCTCCGCCCCGGCGTTCCATCAGGTAGCGATGCGCGAAACCTCCCCCGACACCGACGGCGATCGCATGCGGCGCTGGGCCGCGGGGGATCGCGCGGCATTCGAGGAGATCGTACGCCGTTGGGAAATCCCCGTAGGACGATTCTTGGCCAGGCTCTGCGGCGACGCCGACGAAGCTTCGGATTTGACCCAAGAGGTGTTCCTCCGCGTCTATCTGCGCGGAGCGAACTACCGCGATGAGGGGCATTTCCGGACGTGGCTCTACCGGATCGCGCTGAACCTCGCACGCGATGCGGCCCGCCGACGGGCGCGGAAACCGGCCGTGCCCCTGACCGAGCGATACGATGCCGCGGGGCGTGATGAGGAGCACGACGCACGGGAGCGCGCCGCGCTTGTGGCGCAGGCACTCGCCGCGCTGAGAGACGCCCAGCGCGAAGTCGTCGTGTTGCGACACTTCGAAGACCTCAGTTTCGAAGCGATGGCCCGACTGCTCGGGATCGCTTCCACGACTTTGAAATCCCGCTTCGCCACGGCGATGGCGAAGCTCGAACAGATGCTGACCGCACGCGGGTTGAAACCGGAGAACGCACCATGACCGACGATTTCCCCGAAGTGCGGGCCGCGCTCGATGTGCTGCCGGCGCCCGCGACCGCCCCCGTCGATCTCGCGGCGATCTACCGGGTCGCCCACGACCGGCAGATTCGCCTCGCCCGGCGTTGGAAGCGCGCGGCCGCAACTTTCGCGGCCTTGGCCGCGGGCGTTGTCGTATTCGCGCTGATTCCCAAACTCGACGTGCGCGTAAACGGCGACGAGTTCGCCGTCCGCTGGGGTCAACCGGCGGCGGTCGTCGAAGAAACCGTTCGGCCGGTATCTCAACCCGATCCGCGCCTGCCGGGCTTGATCGACGATCAGCGGAATCAGATCGCGGCGATGCGGGCGATCAACGTGAAGTACGCCGAGATGCAGGAACTCGTGCTCGCTCTGACAACGGATGTCGCGGAGCGCGACAAAGTACAGCTCGAACGAATCGCCGCCCTCGCGGGGGAAATCCGGGCGTTTCAGCTCGCCACCGCGAAGCAATTCGATCAGACCGAAAAGACTAACACCACACTTTACAACGTCGTCTTCAACGCCAAACTCAAACCCGGAGAATGACCATGCGAGCCTTGTACACACTCATCGTCCTGCTCGGATCGACCGCGACGACGTTCGCCCAGACGCCGGATGTCGTCGCCGAAGTGGAGTCGCTCCTTCAAAAGGAGCGGCAGGCCGTCGATGTCGAAGTGCTGCGGAGATTGTTGAACCAGCGCTTCGGCTTCGCGGACAAAGTCGAGATTCAGTTACCGCCGATCAAAGCTTGGTACGGTTCGACGACGGTGATGAATCCGTACGGCTCGGGCTTCGGCGACGGAGTCAGTGGCGTCGACAATCGACCATCGATGGCAACCGTGGTCGCATTGCCCGGCCATCAACTCACTCAACCCATCGGCCCGTTCGATGGCACGGTGCTCCCCGGCGGCGGCATCGTCTACACTTTGCGCATCCCGGCGGGTGCCGACCTCACGGTCGATCCGAAAACCAACGCCGTGGGGCTGGGCAACAACTGTAGCCAGTGCCATACGGATGTGGCATTCGACGGGGCGACCCAGCAAGTCGTTCAC
>JANOSQ010000058.1:0-2012 GCA_031415915.1 Fimbriiglobus sp.
GCTCGGCCAGTTCAAATGGGTGTACGCGGTGTTCAGCCTCGTCGGTGGGTACGTCGCGGATCGGTACAGCCGGCGGCTGACGATCTGCGGCAGTTTGTTCGTCTGGTCGGCGGTGACGTGGTGGACCGGGCAAGTCACGACTTACAACGAGTTGCTCTGGGCGCGTTCGCTCATGGGGATCAGCGAGGCGTTCTACATCCCGGCGGCGTTGGCCCTGATTGCGGACTACCACGCCGGCCACACCCGCTCGCGGGCGGTGGGCCTGCACCAGATGGCGATCTATTTCGGCGTGATCGTCGGCGGCTTCGGAGGGTACGCCGCCGCCGATCCCAACCTCGGCTGGCGGCTCGCGTTCGCGGCCTGCGGTGTCGGCGGGATGCTCTACGCGATCCCGCTGGTGATTCTGCTGCGGGACGCACCGAAATCGGAAGAGCCGGTGGCGGCTCCACGGATTTCCCCCGTCGGCGCAGGCAGGGAGTTGTCGACCAACTACTCCTTCATTCTGCTGGTCTTGTACTTCACCTTGCCAGCGATGGCCGGGTGGGTGGTGCGGGATTGGATGCCGTCGATTCTCAAGAAGCAGTTTGGAATCGGCCAGGGCCAAGCGGGGGTGGCAGCGACCCTGTACTGGCAAGTCGCGGCCATCCTCGGTGTCATGGTCGGCGGCTGGCTGGCGGATCGCTGGATGCGAACGAACGGGCGCGGCCGAATTTACGTCAGCGCCATCGGCATGAGCCTGATCGCCCCGGCGATTTTCGGGGTCGGCAACGCGGGTTCGCTGGCCGTCGCCGTGACCTTCCTCATTCTGTTCGGCGTGGGTTGGGGGCTCTTCGACTGCAACAACATGCCGATCTTGTCGCAGATCGTCCGACCCCAGTTGCGCGCGACCGGCTACGGCATCATGAACTTCTTCAGCATCAGTTTCGGGGGTTTGGCCGACTGGGGTTTCGGCGCGCTGCGCGACCGACAGGTGCCGCTCAACGCGATCTTTGGCGGTTTCGCCGGCCTCGCCACCCTTTCTGTCATATTGGTGCTACTCATCCGACCCCGGCCCGAACTCACCCCCCTGGAACAACCTCGATGATGATCAAGTTGCGCGGCCTCGTCGCGGCCACTCACACGCCGTTCGACGCGGACGGCCGACTGAACCTCGATGCCATCGAGAAGCAGGCTGCGCACCTGCTTCACAACGGCGTTCACACCGCCTTCATCGGCGGCAGCACCGGAGAGAGCCATTCCCTCACCGTGGACGAGCGGCTTGCCCTGGCCCACCGCTGGAGCGAGGTCGTGCGTGGCTCGAAACAGCGGCTGGTCGTTCACGTCGGATCGAACTGCCTCGCCGATAGCCGCACCCTGGCAGCCCAGGCGCAGGAACTCCGCGCCGACGCCATCGCCGCGCTGTCCCCGAGTTACGTTAAACCGAAGTCGCTCGAAGCTCTGATTGCGTGCTGTGCCGACATCGCCGGGGCCGCACCCGGTTCGCCGTTTTACTTCTACGACATCCCGGTGTTGACCGGCGTGTCGTTCCCCATGCCCGAGTTTTTGGCCATCGCGGCGGAACGCATCCCGACGTTGGCGGGCATCAAGTTTTCGAACCCGGATCTGATGGCCTACCAGAAGTGCCTTCATGCCCGAGACGGGCGCTACGACATCCCGTGGGGCGTGGACGAGTACCTTTTGGCGGCGTTGGCCCTCGGCGCGGCCGGCGGCATCGGCAGCAGTTACAACTTCGCGGCTCCCATTTACAACCGGTTGATCGCCGCTTTCGAGAGGGGCGATCTGGCTACCGCCCGTGCCGAGCAGTACCGTTCGGTACAACTCGTCGAGCTCCTAGCCGGGTTCGGCTATATGGCTGCCGCCAAAGCGGTGATGGGGTTACTCGGCGTCGATGTCGGCCCCGCTCGGCTCCCGGACGCGAACCTCACGTCGGCGCAACGGGAACGACTCCAAGCCGGCCTCGACGGCATCGGTTACTTCGATTGGATTCGGACGTGATGCGCGTGTTGTTACGA
>JANOSQ010000059.1:0-8027 GCA_031415915.1 Fimbriiglobus sp.
GCACCTCCGCCGCCGACCAGTTGGTGTAACGTCGGGCCGACTTCAGTTCCGGGTCGGCCTGGGTGCGCGGTTCGACCACGTCTCATGTGGAGCTCAATCGGGGAACCTCAATGGGTAAGCAACCTCCTGCCGCTCGCCTTATGGCTTGAACCCTGTTCGGAAAGTCGAGCAGGGTGCTTGCTGCCGCCTCGAAAACCAATCTCTGGTTCGGAATCTTGTGTTCCGGAGAAGGCAAGCTGCGGAGACATGCGAACCCCCACAACCGATCCTTCCTGAAACCCCTATTTTGCTAGCCGCGTGCAAAGTTCTGGATTTTTATCAGCGCGCCAATTTTGAGGTTGATCGTGGTAGTTCCGCCACTAAGCTACATAAACCTGACCCAATTTTCGACCATGCCAAGCTGAATCGAATCCGGACCTCACCTATGCGCCTGAGCAGCTGCGCAGTAGACCTCGGTTTACAGTAAATCTTGAACAGGTTGGAAGAATTTATCCCGACGCCGTGCCAGCGAGCGTCATGTTGACCCACGGGCATCGTTTCATCACTGACTTTCTCCGATTTTTACACGATTATCAGTGTTATAAGTAAGGTTCTGTAGAATATTTTGCAAAAGTAGTAATTTTCTGGAACTAGTATGCACGGCGGGGAGTCCAAGTCCTCACAGTGAGCGGTTGATGCTTGGCAACAGACTTGTCTGTTAAGAATACTTAACACTCACATTTTAGTTGAGCTATGGAGTCTTTGTGTCGGATCGCATCCGAGTTCTACTTCTTTTAGGTATGCCAAGCCTCCTTGTGACGGTATGGGCCTATGGCACGACATTGATTGATATTGTTGACCGGTGGACTTCGGATCCCCAATACTCCCACGGATGGCTTGTGCCTGCCTTTTCAGCGTACCTTCTCTATCGTCGTCGAAGCGGGATCCCCCTCGAAGGATTTTCGCCAAGCTGGTGGGGATTGATTGCGGTCGCTCTGGCGGCTGTGGCGCGGGCGGCGGCGATTTTTTTATATCAGCCTTGGCTCGATGCTGGCTCCCTACTGCTTTGTTTGGGCGGCTTGGCTTGGACGATTGGTGGTCGCAGTGGGTGGCGCTGGGCTTGGCCCGCCGTGGTGTTTTTGGCGTTCATGATCCCGCTTCCATACCGCTTGCAGTTCGCTTTGGGCGCAAATCTGCAAGCGATTGCCACATTTTTGAGCACCTACGCCCTCCAAACCCTCGGAATACCTGCCATCTCCGAGGGCAATGTGATCCTCCTGACAAAGACGCGATTGGGAGTCGTCGAGGCATGCAGCGGCCTTAGTATGCTGGTAACCTTTTTCGCGCTGGCGATCGGATTTTCGTTGGTAATCGACCGGCATTGGCTCTACTCCGTGGCGATGATTCTAGCGGCCGCCCCGATCGCCGTCGGTGCCAACGTAGTCCGGATTACGGTTACGGGATTACTTTTCGAAGCCAACCAGAACCGAATGGCACAAATCGTGTTCCATGATGTGGCGGGATGGTTGATGATGCCGTTGGGCGTGTGCTTTTTGGCAATTCTGATGCTGTTCATTGATCGATCATTCAGGATTCAACCGTCCGCTATGTTAATGCCCCACCAAGAGATGTGAGTCTATGCAGAACGTGATATCGACTCCGATCCCGAAAAATTCTCAAGGTGCCCTTTCGTTACGGACTGTGCGCAATGCGGTCGTGCGCCATCCTCTCATTTTCACCGGATTGCTTTTTTTCTCGGCGACCGTGGCAGGTGGCGTCTGGTTCTTCTCGCCACTTCCGAAGAATACCGGTGTCATCGTATTTCAACTCTCCGGCCAAGCACCCCGGGTGATTTCTGCAAGTAGCGAGAATCAGATCGACCTTCGGACTTACGGGAGCCTTCAAGCGGCGACGCTCAGGCGGCGTCAAGTTCTAAGCAACGCTCTCAACCATCCCGAGATGAAAAAGGCGACAATTCTGGAGCGCGAACCCGACAAGATCGCTTGGCTCGACAAGAATCTTCAAATTGACTTCAAAGGTGGTTTGGAGTTCATGCGTGTCGCGATCGAAGGGGATCAACCAGAGGAACTCATCGCGATCCTGCGTGCCGTCTCCTCGGCGTTCATGGCTGCAGTCGATCAGCGGGACAACGGGGATCGCAAGAAGAGACTGGTGTTGATCGAAGAATCGATCCTCCAACAGCAGAGTGAAATCGCGGTCAAATCGAAGAGGCTCGACGTTATCGCCCAATCCTTGAAAACCACGGATGGGCCGACTCTCGCGATCATCGAATCCCTCAACCAAGACGAGTTGCGGAGTGCCAGACGGGAACTGCTCGATGCCCAGCAGAAAGTCGAGACCTTGAGGACGGAGTTGCCGCAACCCGGTGAGGATCGAGCCGCTGTCGAATTGCCCGCCGCCATCGTCGACGATGCTTTGCGACGCGAACCTGCCTTATTGCAAGCGGAGGCGAAGGTCGCTGCAACCAAGCTAAATCTAAGGGATACGGAAGCTCGCTTTGAAGCGGGTAGCATCAATGCCACGATCGCCAAGGCGAAACAGGACGTAAGAAGCGCGGAAGAGAGCCGTGACAAGCTCCGTACCGAACTCCGCGCCCAAGTAGAAAAAACCTTGAAGGAGCAAATTTCCGTCGATATCAAATTGAAAGCGCTTCGCCATAAGGAAGCCTTTGACCAAGCCGACAATCGGCGCAAATCTTCCGACAAACTACTCCAAGAGATCGTAACTCGAATCAACAAACACGGCGAGTATCGTGTCGAACTGGACAAATTGCGCAAAGAAGTCAGTTCTACCGAGCGTGTCCTCGCGACATTGACGGATGAGCGTGATCGTATCCGAATCGAAGAGCGCGCCCCGAGTCGTGTTTCCTTGCCCCCCGGCGAAGAGCCATACGTTTTGTCGGGCGTAGAAGGAAACCGACGCCTCAAGACCGTTCTGATGTCGTCGATCGGCGTGTTTCTTGCCGGTTTCGTCGCTTTGGTTTTTTCAGAACACCGCGGCCGTCGTGTGACGAGCGCCGAGGAGCTGAGAAAAACGGTCGGGATTGATGTCTTGGGCAGCATCCCCGTTACGAAGCCGGACGAACCCCGGGCGAATCGGCTCGTGGTCGAGTCCGTCGACGCCCTGCGGACCCAACTCCTTCAAGCGCGGAAGCAAGATCGGCCGTTGCGAACAATTCTTGTAGCGAGCGGGCTATCGAGAGAAGGAAAAACGACTTTGTCGGGCCATCTCTCGGTGAGTCTAGCGCGGGCCGGATATCGGGTTCTTATGGTCGACGGTGACTTGCATGCTCCCACGGCCCATCGATTGTTCGACTTGCCTGTTACACCGGGACTTTGCGAAGTGCTACGGGCCGAGGCGGTTGTCGCCGAAGCCGTGCACGCGACGCCAGTCCCTGGGCTGTCCATCTTGCCAGCGGGATCTTGGGATATGGCAACCCGCCAGTGTCTGGTCGGCGACCGGTGGGGGCTAGTCCGTGATCAACTCCAGCACGATTTCGATTTCGTGATCGTCGACACCGCACCGCTTTTATTGATGGCCGATACTCTGCTGCTCGCGAAGGGCTGCGATGGGGTATTGGTTTCCGTGCTGTTGGGATTCAGCAGGCTCGGTGTTGTCGGACTGACCCAAGAACGTCTGCAATCTATGGATGTCCGCGTGCTTGGAGCGGTCATTAACGGAGCGGCCGCCGAATTCGCTTCCGACTACTATGGTCGGTACAAGTATAGCGCCGATGCTGTGAGCCGAGACCTCGTCCCGATCCCCTTGACCGTGGCCTGAAGACGAACGGAGTTGCTAAGTGCAAAAAGCATTGAGTCCGCTGATCGTACTGTTCATCCTCGTTTTACTCCTCGGGGCGGGCCATGGGATTTGGACGGACCGTTGGACAAACTCGACAGAGCTCGAGAATTCCCTCGCACGCCTCGATAAAGTCCCGTTGAATTTCGGTGATTGGCAGGGCGAGAATCTGGAGTATGATCCCGAAGATATGAGTCGTGCGGGTATCAAAGGGTGCGTCTTTCGGAGATATCGCAATACTCGAACCGGGGTGTCGATCTCCGTGCTCCTCGTTTGCGGTCGCGGTGGGCCGATTTGCGTGCACACTCCGGACGTGTGTTACACCGCCGCAGGCTTCCAGCAGTCGGGGGGGCAAGTCCGGACGGAGATCGGGTCGTCCTCCGGAGACTTTTGGAAGATGTTGTTCGCGGTGCCCAACTCGATAGTTCCTCGTCGTCTCGAGATTTTGTGGGCTTGGTCTCTCGATGGAAATACGTGGTCCGCTCCGGAGAGTCCCCGATATAGCTTTGCGAGATTCCCCGCAGTCTACAAACTCTACGTTGTGCGAGAAACCCCTGCGAGTCGTAGAGATAGCGACGAAATCTCCAAGGATTTTCTCGTTCGATTTCTGCCTGAACTCCGGCGTGTCTTCGAATCGAACCCTTGATACTTGGTAACCGTTCACTGGGTTTTGCCGCTGTTTTTCAGGCGATTTCGAGTTCCGAACATACATATTTGAGACAAATTCGACTCGAATATGTGAAATTGAGCGATAAGGTCCCTGAATTTTAGGCGTTTACCCGGTGAAGGGTTACGATACTTGTACCTTTCATCATTTCGCTTGATTCGTCGGACATGGAGATCGGTCGAAATGGACATTTCCAGCGCAGTCGAGCCGGCAAGGATTTCGCATTCATTCCGCGAACCCACTGAACCTGCCGAGGGTTCGCAGTCGGATTTGACTTCCACTGCGGAATTGCTCCGGCCCTTGGAGGAATTTCGACCGAAGATCTACGACACGGTGAAACGAGCTATCGATTTTGCCGCGAGCATTTTCCTCGCCGCGGTTACCTCGCCGCTGCTGATCGCTGCGTGGCTCGTGGTTCGCATGACATCTCCAGGCGCAGGGATCTATACACAGACCCGAGTTGGTCTGGGCGGGCGGCACTTCCGAATCTATAAAATTCGGACGATGACTTACAATTGTGAAGCTACGACAGGTGGGGCTAAGTGGAGTACACCCGGGGATTCGAGAGTCACTCCGGTGGGACGGATTCTGCGAAAGTTGCACATCGATGAATTGCCTCAACTCTGGAACGTTCTCGCTGGTGATATGAGCCTTGTGGGACCCCGTCCCGAACGTCCGGAGTTTGTGAAACCGTTGAGCGCCTCAATTCCAGACTACTATCTCCGGCTCGCAGTCCGCCCGGGTGTCACCGGTCTGGCGCAAATTCAGCTGCCGCCTGATACCGACTTGGAGTCAGTGAAGAAAAAAGTTGCCCTCGACCGCCGCTACATCGCTTCGAGAGGTCTGTGGCTAGATCTTCGTCTCGTTCTCGGAACCGCGATCTACATGATCGGATTTTCGTATGAGTCAGTCCGCCGTCTATTTGCTCTACCTCGGCGGAGTCCTTCGACCGTCGAACCCAACTCAGACCTTTGTATCCACTCGTATACTGTACCGACCCAGCCCCCATCTTCGGAATTTAAAGTAGAGACGATGTTTTCCGCTAATTCCGTGAACTCTTGAGGTCTGTGGGAGATGAAGTTCGCCTTTTTTTTGGCATTGAATGCGATCTTGTTGATCCGACCCGAAGAGCTTTTCCCCGCGATCACGGGGTTGAGGCTATATTTAATCGTGATTGTGCTATGCACTTTGTTGACATTGCCGGAGTTACTCCATTTGTTATCTTGGGACTCGCTTCGTCAAAGACCCGTTTCCGTCTGCGTTCTACTTTACTATGCATCCACCATCGTTTCGCTCTGCGTGTTGGGACGCGTCAGCGAAGCGCTTACCGATTTCGGCCCGGAGTTTGCCAAGGTCATACTCTTTTACTTCCTCCTCATTGCAATCGTCGACGGCGAGGAACTGTTCCGAGCCTATATCGTGGCACTGCTGGCATTTATCGTAGTGTTGACCGCCATCGCTATGTCTCAGTTCTACGGCTACGCCTCATTTCCGAATATCGAAACCGTCATGCAGCGGGAATACGATCCGGAGAGTGGGGCGGAGTATTGGATTCCCCGGCTGGCAAGCTCTGGAATTTTCTCCGATCCAAATGACCTCTGCCTGATATTGGGGCTCGGCATCCTGTGTTGCATCTACTTGATGTCTACGGGAAGCCTGCCGTTGGTCGTCCGGTTGCTCTGGCTGCTGCCTATTCCGCTTTTCGTGTATGCCATGCTGGAAACCCATTCCCGAGGTGGCGTCCTCGGTGTACTCGCCGGGTTGGCCGGGTATATTTTTGCGCGGTTTGGCGGACCGAAGTCCACGCCGTTCGCCGCCGCCGGTGCTTTCGCGGCCTTGGCGCTCATCGGGGGACGCCAAGGAAGTATTACCGGAGGCGGGACTGGCCACGAACGGCTGATGATGTGGGCCGATGGGTTGGGAAATCTCTTCAGACAACCTCTGTATGTACCGACCGGCTTGGGCCTCGGCTGGTTCGCTAACGAAACCGGACTCGTCGCCCACAATTCCTTCGTTCAAGCCTATGTCGAACAAGGCGTTTTCGGCGGGGGCGCATTCCTCGGTGCGTTCCTACTCGCCGGCTCGATGATCCATCGCCTCGGCAAGACCCTGGCCGCACCGGACTGGACGATTCGCGCGCGCCCGTTCGGGTTCGCCGTGATCTGCGGCTACGGAATTGGCTGCTATTCCCTCACCCGGAACGTCGTCATCCCCACCTACTTGGTGATCGGACTTGCCTCCTTGTTGCTCGAGCCTTCGGCGGAATTGCTTCCCCAGAAGTACTGCGTGACCAAACGATGGTTCGGCCGGGCGATTTTGTTTAGTCTCGCCGGACTTGTGGGGATTAAATATGCTACACAATTGTTGGGCATGGCTGGGGTTTGACTATCCACCGAATTGCCGGCCGGAAGAAGCGATTCATGTTACTCAATAGCGCGGATTCCATCGCCCCAGTCGGGAAAAGCCTACCCGGCCAACCGGCCCCCACGGCCCACCACCTCCGCATCGACCCGCCGAGCGGCTGGCAGCTCGTCGATGTCCGCGAGCTTTGGCGCTACCGCGAACTCCTCGCCTTCCTCATCTGGCGCGACGTCAAAGTCCGCTACACCCAAGCCGTCCTCGGCGTCGCGTGGGCCGTCCTCCAGCCCCTCGTCATGATGATCGTCTTCAGCGTCTTCCTCGGGCGATTGGGCGGTCTCTCCGGCGGAGATATTCCCTACCCGCTATTCGTCCTCAGTGGCCTCATCGCTTGGATGTTCTTCGCCAACTCCGTCAGTTCCGCGGGGGGCAGCGTCGTTGGTTCCGAGCGACTGATTACCAAAATCTACTTCCCGCGGCTCACCATCCCGTTCGCGGCCGTCGGCGCGGCGACCTTCGACTTTCTGATTTCCCTCGGCCTCCTCGCCGTGCTGATGGCCGTCTACGGCCATCCCCCGAGCTGGCAGATCGTCTTCGCACCCCTCGTGTTCCTGATCCTACTGGTCGCGGCGATGGGTCTCGGCACCCTGCTCGCCGCGCTCACCGTGAGCTTCCGCGACTTCCGATTCGTCACGCCGTTTTTGATCCAAGTCGGAATGTACGCCACGCCGACGATTTATATGCTAATACCTCCCGAGCCTTCCGACGGACTCCGGATCTGGATGACCGTGAACCCGCTGGTGGCGCCGATCGCCGCCTTCCGGGCCTGCCTCCTCGGCGGGGACATCCCGTGGCTGCATCTGGCGATCTCCGCCGTCCTCGCGGTAGGCTTGTTCACGGTCGGATGCCTCTATTTCCGCAAAGTCGAAGACGACTTCGCCGACAAGATTTGAGAGCCTCGATGTCGACGCCGGCGATCAAAGTCGAAGGATTGGGCAAGCGCTACCGGCTGACGCACGGGCAGCAGCGGGAGGGCTACCGCACCCTCCGGGAAAGCCTCGTCGGGATAGTGAAGTCGCCGTTCCGCAAGAAGGCGACCACCGAGGAATTCTGGGCGCTCGACGACGTCTCCTTCGAGGTGCAACCGGGCGAAGTCGTCGGCATCATCGGCCGCAACGGGGCCGGCAAGAGCACGCTGCTGAAA
>JANOSQ010000060.1:0-2452 GCA_031415915.1 Fimbriiglobus sp.
AGATGTCGGCTTCGGGGTTACTGGCGTAGGAGTACGTCTCGTGCATGGTGGCGAAGATGCCGCCGGCCATCAGCCCGGCGGCCCGGCCGTAGAGGAGCGCGCCGAAGTTCGCCACGATTAGGATGAGGGGCACGGCCACCAGCACGGCGGCGAGCCGCGCGACCCCGTCGTTGGCGGAGGTTCCGGCGACCGCGTACACCGCGCAGATGACCCAGTCCGGCATGGGCGGGCGTTCGAGCCACACCTCCCCGCCCACCTTCGGCACGAGCCAGTCCCGGTCGATGAGCATTTCGCGGCTGTTCTGCGCGAGCACCGACTCGTGCCCGGTGAGCCGCTTGCCGAACAGCGGGCACATGAGGAACAGCGCGAGGCAGAACGCGGCCAGCAGCAGGTAATCGCGACCGCTCAAGCGGTCCGGCGGTGCGTCCGTCACGTGGAACTCCCAAATATGAGCTAATCCTGCCCGATGGGAGAGTATCGGCGTTCGCGGCACCCGAATAGAGCGACTTTTCCGACCGCGCAGGCCGCACGGGCCGCCCAGTTTACCTTCCCCCCGCGATATGTCCATCTCGACTGGAAACCGAATGCCGGCGTGACAACCGCCCCCGCGCCTGCGACAATTCAGGCTGGGGGAACACATGATACCGAAAGGTGTTGATTCTCTACTTTATCCTCGCAACCCTTTGTTGCGGGGGACAATCCGATGCCTCGGCCACCGTTACCGTTCGTCCGCCATCGGACGCAGAACCAAATTCGGGCCAAATATCGGGCCTGCCGGCACCCTCTCGAAAAATCCCGGTGGCACGCCATCTGGTTGCTTTCGCGCACCGACCAACCCCGCACGTCGGACCAAGTGGGTAACCTCGTCGGCCTCTCGGGTGTCACCGTCCGGGCCATCCTCCACCGCTGGAACGACCACGGACCCGACGGGCTGACCGACCGACGCCGGGGCAATGGGGCCGCGCCGAAGTTGACCGCCCGGCGGCGGGACGCCCTGTACGCGGCCGTCCGGAAGCGGCCTCCCGACGGCGGACTGTGGACCGGTCCGAAGGTCGCCCGGTACGTCCGCACGCGGTGGCAGGTCGCCGTCCGCCCCGAGACCGGATGGCGGTGGCTGGTGGAGTTGGGGTTCTCTCTTCAGGTGCCACGACCGAGCCACCCGAGCGCGGCCGACCCGCCGACCCGTCGGGCGTGGAAAAAAACTTGCGCCGGCGGGTGAGGCGGTTGCGGGCGGCGAATCCCGGCAAGGCGGTCGAGGTGTGGGCCGAGGACGAGGCGCGGCTGGGATTGAAGCCGATTACCCGCCGGGTGTGGTGGCTCAAGGGGTGCCGACCCGGGTCGTGCGGGCGGACCAAGTACGAGTGGCTGTATGTGTACGGGTTCGCCCGCCCGAGGACCGGGGAGACGTTCACGGTGATCCTCCCCCGGGTGAAGGCCGAGCGCATGGCCGAGGCGTTGGAGGCGTTCGCCGCCCACGCCGACCCGGGCGGGAACAAGATCCTGGTTCTGGTGGTGGACAACGCCGGGTGGCATCGGGCCAAGCGTCTGGCGATCCCGGGCCACGTGCGGTTGCATTTCCTCCCGCCGTGCACCCCCGAGCTGCAGCCGGTCGAGCCGTTCTGGGCGTTGGTCCGAGAGGCCGTCGCCAACGACACGTTCGACCGCCTCGCCGACCTCCGGGGTCGGGTCGTCCGACGGTGCAAGCGGTTAGCCGCCGACCACGCGACCGTCAAAGGGGCCATCGGGTTTCACTGGGCGGTCAAACTCGAAGAATAGCAATTCAACGCAATCCGGTATCAGTGACTACCGGCAGTCTCCTCAGTTCAGACAGGTCGGACCAAGCGTTGACGTAGGCCCGACTGATCGCTTTGCTGTCCCTCTGGGTGTTGATACTCACATCCCCACGCCGGCCCCGAACGCGGCCCCGGAACCTCGGCTGGAGACGAAACAATCGACACCCCCGCCTTGCCGTCGGTCGGCTCGCCAGCCTCGATCTGTGGGCCTCCGGGTGGCAACCAACCGCGTGCTGGTCGAACTCGCCCGAATCGCGTTCGCCGACATTAGTGACGTGTTCGACGAACACGGCGCGATCATCCCCTTCGCGGACCTCCAACCCGGCATCCGCTCGGCGATCGCGGAGTACCGCGTCTGCCACGGCCGAAACGGATCGTACACGGTCTGCGTGAGGTTGCATTCAAAGTTGGCCGCTCTCACCACACTGGGCCGCCAACTTGGCATGTTCGGCCGCTGCTTCGACCGCGCTACGCCTGCCCGGCTACTCCTCGCAACCAACACGGTAGGAGAAGGGTAATGGATGGATTCTGCACTCAACTGCGGAGGGTTCAACGCACTTCGCCCGCTTTTCGGTCTCCGGGCGTGGCGTTTCGCGGGGCAGGGTGACCTTTTCCCCGGCGCCGGGATGGGACGATGTGCAACATCGCGCCGCTCGACG
>JANOSQ010000061.1:0-10751 GCA_031415915.1 Fimbriiglobus sp.
CCATGATCGCTCCCGGTGAGGGTTCGAGTTCCTTCGAGGGAGGGGGCGTCGCCCGCCCCAAAACTCCTCATTGCGTCTTCTCTATCTATATATACGCATGTCCACATAATGAAGCAAACGAAACTAGCCGAAATGTGACAGGAAATGGCAGAAATCGGGGTGGTCAGACCGAAAGTGGTGGCTAAGTAGACATTGTTAGACAGGAAGTGGCTTTGCACCTAAACGTTTGCGCACGCCGATTCTGCCAGAATCCGTTGGTGCACCCCATTGACCGGCGGGCTTGATGCGCGTGCCCGCATCGGCGAAGATTCCCCCATGACTGCCCTCGACACGCGCCGCGCCGTAGCTCAGTGGGACAATGATCCTCGCAAACGGCGTGATTCGGTGCGTTCAACGCCTTTGTCGTTTGTGCTCCTCTGTTCCGAGGTCTCCGTACTATGGCCGTTTCAACGCCTTCCTCCGCACCTTACTCCCCCGGCCTCGAAGGCGTCATTGCCGGGCCGACGGCGATCTCCAGCGTCGAAGACGGGCTGCGCTACCGTGGCTATGCCGTCGGCGATCTCTGCATGCACGCCACCTTCGATGAAGTCGCCTACTTGCTGATCTACGGTGAACTCCCGAAAGCCAAGGAATTGCAGGGGTTCCGGGAGCGAGTCGCCATGGCCCGGCGGTTGCCCGAACCGGTGAAGCAGCTCTTCCCCGCGATGCCGAAGTGGAGCGTCCCGCTCGATTTGCTCCGAACCGCGGTGAGCGCGCTGGCCCACTTCGATCAAGACGCCGCAGACAATTCGCACGAGGCGAACGTGCGCAAGGCCGAGCGGTTGCTGGCGCAGATGCCCGTGATCATCGCGGATCAACACCGCGTCGGCAACGGATTGCAACCGGTCGCCGCGCGGCAAGATTTGAGTCACTCGGCCAACTTCCTCTGGATGTTGAGAGGTGTCGAACCGGCCCCCGAAGATGTGAAGGCCCTCGATGTGTCGCTGATTCTTTACGCCGAGCACGAATTCAACGCCAGTACGTTCGCGGCCCGGGTCATCGTTTCCACGCTCTCCGATTTGCATGCCGCGGTCGTCGGTGCGATCGGCGCCTTGAAAGGCCCGTTGCACGGCGGGGCCAACGAGAAGGTGATGGACGTCTTGAAATCCGCCGGCGGCCATTCCACCGCGGAGGCATGGACGCACGCGGCGCTCGCGCGCAAGGAGCGCATCATGGGCTTCGGCCACCGCGTTTACAAAGCCGGGGACGTTCGCGCCGCCATCCTCAAGGAGTATTGCACGGCTCGCGCGACCACGCCGGAGTTGCGAGAGTGGGAAAGCACGGCCGAGATCATCGAAGGGATCATGGCGTCGCAGAAAGGGATGTACCCGAACCTCGATTGGCCGGCGGGGCGGTTGTACCACGCCATGGATCTGGAGATTCCGCTCTACACGCCGATGTTCGCCATGAGCCGCATCGCCGGCTGGGCGGCGCATGTCATCGAGCAATTGGACAACAACCGTTTGATCCGTCCGAGGGCGATGTACACCGGGGCCCCGGCCCGCGAAGTCGTGCCCTTGGCGGAGCGGGGTTGAGGGTTGAACGCGTCGATGCTCAGCTCGCGTCGGGGTCGATCCCCGCCTTCCGGAGCATCGCTGCGAGCAATCGGGCTTTCGTCATTGCTGCATCCCGTTGGGTTTGGGCTTCGTCCCGTTGGGTTTGGGCTTGGTGGCGTTGGACTTGGGCATGATCGCGTTGGGCTTGGGCGTGATCGCGTTGGGCTTGGGCTTGATCGCGTTGGGCTTGGGCTTGATCCGCTTTTTCTTCCGCTTCCTCGGCCCGGCTCTCGGCGCTTTCGGCGAGGGCGTTGGCCCCGAGAATCATGGCGAGGGGCGTGTCCCAAAGCTTGCCGTCCGGCCCGAACACTTGTACCGTTTGATCCCGGCTCACGAATCGAATCCCGAGCAAGGGGCTGACGAAATCGATCATGTCGTCGTAGGGGATCACTTCGAGCTTCTCGCCGATGCGGCGCCAGCCTTCGAGGAACATCGGGTCTTCGGGCTTCAAAACGTAGTATTCCCGGGCGCCGTGGCGGCTGTAGAACTCCTTCTTGAGTTCCATTTCGGACGGGCGGTTCGAGGGCGAAAGCACTTCGAAGATGACCTGCGGGAAGATCTTGCCCTCTTCCCAAACCCGGTAGCTGCCGCGGGGCCCTTTGGGCCGGCCGAACGCGACGTACACATCCGGGGCGAGGACGACTTTATTGTTCCCCTCGACGGGGTAAATGAAGTTGTCCCCGGCGATGACGACGTCGTCGCGGGCTTGGAAGAGCACTTCGATGTTCCACTTCAGCAGCGAGATCCAATCGTATTGGATGCTGTTTTCCGCCATCGGCAGTCCGTCCGAATCGGGGTACACGACGCGAGTGGCATTGAGCATGTGCGATCCCTCCACGGACGATATACGAAAAAGCGGATTTGAAGTCGGCACCCCGGCTCTTCAAATCCGCAATCCGAGATCCCAATTCCGCAATGGTCACACCGCGGTGCCGGCTTTGTCCAAACGGACGACGACCGAGCGACCGCGGAAGCGGACGCCTTGCAGCGACGAGACGACGTGGTCGGCCAATTCGCCCGGCACTTCGACGAGGCAGAAGCGGTCGGCCACGTCGATATCGCCGATGTCCTTGGTCGAGAGGCCGAGTTCGTTTTCGAACGTCGCCATCAGGTCGCGGCGACCGACGCCGGTTTCCTTACCGGCGCCGATGAACACTTTCTTCATGCTCGACGCTTGGTTGCTCGGGCCGCTGCTGTAGCCACCGGGGCGGGGGCGACCGGGGCCGGGGCGATTGTCCATCGGTCGGTTGCGGCCGAACGGCGGCCGGGCCGGGCCGCTGTTGTTGTACCCGCCGGGGGCCGGGCGGTTCTGCGGCATGTGCGGCGACGGGATGTCCGGGCCGTCGTCGGACGGGTGCGTCAGCTTCACGAGCAGCGCCGCCGTGGCCAGCGCGACTTCGGCCGGCTTGAAATCCTTCAGCAGCGGCTCGAGCAACGCCTGCGCCTTTTCGATTCCACCGGTTGTGAGGGCTTCGCGGATATCGTCGCGCGTCCGTTCCAACCGGCGCGTCATCAGGTCGGCTTTGGTCGGCACGGCCGGGGTATTGAACCGGCGGCCCGTCAGGCGCTCGATCGATTGCAGGAGGAAGCGCTCGCGCGGTTCGGCGAGGGTGATCGCCACGCCTTCGCGGCCGGCGCGGCCCGTGCGGCCGATGCGGTGGACGTACACCTCCGCCGCTTCGGGCACGTTGAAGTTGATGACGTGCGACAAGTGGTCGATGTCCAGCCCTCGCGCCGCCACGTCGGTGGCGACGAGAACTTTGATCGTCCCCTCGCGGAATTTCCGCATCACGCGGTCGCGCTGATCTTGCGTCAGCCCACCGTGGATCGACTCCGGCCGATAGCCGCGGCCGTTGAGCGTGTCGGCGACGCCGTCGGCGTCGGCGCGTGTCCGGCAGAAGACGAGCGCCGCGGTCGGCGCTTCAAAATCGAGGACGCGGGCCAGCGCCGCCGCTTTGTAATCGCGCTGGACGACGTAGACGACTTCGCGCACCTTCGGGGCTTCCCCGGCGGCGAGCTTGGCCTTCTGCACTTCGATGCGCACCGGCTTGTTCTGGTGCTTCGCGGCCATCTGGGCGATCCGCGGCGGCATCGTCGCCGAGAAGAGGGCCGTCTGGCGCTCCTTCGGCGTCTCGGTCAGAATCGCGTCGAGGTCCTCGGCGAAGCCCATGTCGAGCATTTCGTCCGCTTCGTCGAGCACGACCGTCTGAATGTGGCCGAAGTTCACCGTGCCGCGGCGGATGTGGTCGAGCGCCCGGCCCGGCGTGGCGACGACGATGTCGGCCCGCGCCCGGATGGCCCGCGTTTGCTCGGCGAACCCGGAGCCGCCGTACACGGCGACGACTTTGATTTTCAGGGGCGCACCGTACTCGGTGATCGCGTTGGCCACTTGGATGGCGAGTTCGCGCGTCGGCACCAACACCAGCGCCGAGGGGCGTTCGCGGGTCGGATCCAAGCTCAGTCTGTGGATGATCGGGAGGGCGAAGGCCGCCGTTTTGCCGGTGCCCGTCGCGGCCAAGCCGATGAGATCCTTCCCTTCGAGAAGCACCGGAATGCTATCACGCTGGATGGGGGTCGGTTCGGCGTAGCCACTGGCCGTGAGGGCATCGACGAGTTTGGCATCGAGGCCGAGGGTGGCGAATCCGGAGACGGGGGTCGCCTCGGGCGCAGTCGTGTTCGAGTCAGACAAGAAACGTACCTTCCTCCCGGAGGGAAATCCGGGAACGGTTGAGGAGGATAGCAGGCCGGGGTGGGTGCCGCAGAAGTGCGGGTGAAGACCCCGATGCGTCATCACGAATCAGTAGTATAGGGCGCCGGTCAAGCGCGGGTATGGAAATTCGGCGCTCGAGGTGGAGCGACGGTTCTCGGAGGTGCACTCCCGAGGGGTGTGGCTCGACTCGTCCTGAACCCGCGGGGGCGACCACCGCCCCCGCTCAGTCCGGTACTCGCCTCACTTCGCGATCACGATATCCAACCCCGGCGCCGTCAAGGGAATCGCGCCCTTGGCTTGGGCCTCGGCCCCGATCTTCCACTCGAACGCCGTAGGCAACTGGGCTTCGACGCTGTGTTTGCTCGGGACGGTCACATCCTTACCGGCGATGGTCAGCGTCAATTCGCGGCCGCTGAAGTTGTAGAAGGTGACGAGCCGCAGCGAATCTGGTGAGGCCGGGGCGGCGCCTTCGACCGGGAAGCGGTCGATCTTCCACTTCGCCGAGTCCGCGTTCAACGGGCTCGACTTCACCACGTTCGGGATCGGCAGCGGTTCGATCGGCGATGGCTGGGCCAGCGGCGGGATGCTCGGGACATCCAACTTCGGCAGTTCCAGCTTCGGTAGTTCTTCTTTCTTCGGCTCTTCCTTCTTCAAGTCGAACTTCAGCGGTGGCAGCGGTTCGTCCTTGGGCTTCACCGCGGGCACCACCGGGAGCGTTTCCGGTTCCTTCGGCTTGGGCGCCGGCAGCACGGGAATGGGATCCTTCATCGCGGGGAGCGTCTCCGTTCCCACGACCGGCTTGAAGCTCGGATCGGGTTCGACCGCCTTCGGCTGGGCCAGCGGTTCGGTCTGCACTTGGGTCTTGGGCTTCGCGGGCGCCACCGGCTCCATGCGCTCGGGCACCACGGTCGGCTTCACGGGGACGGTGCCCACCGTCGGTTGGCACGACGGCGGGCAGCAAGGATTGGACGGCGTCGAGTGGTGAACCGGCGGCGCGGAGTAGTAGACCGGCTGCGAATATTGCACCGGGTAGCTCGCGGCAACCGGCTGGGCTCGCCGGGCGAAGACGGGATTGCGGCGGCCGAGGGCCGTGGCCCAATCGGGCACGAGCACGACGGCCATGAGCACGGGGACGAGGAGGTAGCGGAACATGCTGAGAATCCTTTCTCGGAGAAAATCGGCGAACGGTGCGCAACTGACCTCGCACCGGTCTCGGGGACGTGGGAAGATTAAACCCGATATGAGGCGCGATTACCAACCCCACTTTCGGGAGAACCGATGCGAGCCATCCTTTCGCTGGTCGCCGTGTTGCTGGTCGCGGGTTCGGGATTCGCCCAAGCGGAGCGGTACGAATTGGGCCAGCGCCTGAAAGCGTTCGAGAAACAGTGGGACAAAACGACCGACGAGAAGCTGAAGAAGAAAGCCGCCGAGGGACTGCCGAAGTTGACGGGGTTGTTCTTCACGGGTCAATTCGGCGAAGCGGGGCGGATGCTCGACGAAGCGCGGTGGATCTTGGAAGGGAAGCAGCCGACCGACGACGAGAAGTGGGCCCACAGCTTGTATGCCGTGCCAGACACGAGATTCTTCGAACCGGGTGTGGGCGAATGGTCGGTCGAGATCAAATCCTTCTACACGGCCAAAGGGGAGAAGCCGAAAGGCCTGGCGGTCACAATCGAAGTCCCCGGTTATGCGGAAAACGCTTCCGGGACTCTGGACACGCTGCCCGTGAAGCTCACGCTGAAGAAACTGGGCGTCGGAGACGTGTACATCCGGGGAGATGCCCCGTTGACCGTGGGCGTGCGAATCTGCGAGCGATCAGTGACCGCGAAGACCATCGGGGTGTCGGTCGGCACCGATTTCGCCGAGGGGTTCGGCGCCGGACAAGGCTTGCTGGCGAAGGCGAAGAAAAGCCTCGCCGCCGATTCCCTCGAATGGGGCACCGCCGTCGATCGGATCGGAGCGATCACGGAGTTGTCCAAAGGGGCGGTTCAAGAAACGGACATCCCCGCGGGACAATTGTTGCGCGAACTCGGAGAGATCGTCGCACTCGGTGAAAAGTCAAAACCATACTTCACTCACGACCGCCCCGGCGACTTCTGGCTCAGCGTCCCCACCAGGAAGACCCGTACGCCCGCTCGGCTCTTCGTTCCCGAAGGTTTGAACCCCAAGAAACCGGTCCCCCTCGTCATCGCCCTCCACGGCGCCGGTGGCTCCGAGAACATGTTCTTCGAAGGCTACGGCGACGGGCAAATCCTCAAGCTCTGCCAGAAGCGCGGCTGGATGCTCGTCTCTCCGCGCAGCGGCCTGAGCTTGGTCGGCGGCGGCCCGCCCGTCGCGGAAATCATCGACGAACTCGCCAAGCGCTATCCCATCGACCCGAAGGCCATCTTCATCGTCGGCCATTCCATGGGGGCGATGCAGGCCATCGATGCGGTTCAGAAATATCCGGGCAAGTTCGCCGGCCTCGCCGCGTTCGGTGGGGACGGGCGCGTCCGCAAGCCGGAGCTGTTCGCCGAGTTGCCCACATTCATCGGCGTCGGCGACAAGGATTTCGCGCTGGTGCAAGTGCGGAAATTGAAGAAGACGCTGGAGGACGCCAAGGCGAAGGCCTTGACCTACAAGGAATACGAAGGGCTCGAACACCTGCTGATTGTCCGCGAAGCACTGCCGGACGCGTTCGCGCTGTTCGATACGATTGTGAAGAAGTAACACCGGTCCATTTCGAGTTCCACCATGGTCCGCATCACCGCGCTCGTTTTACTCCTGACGTCGTCCGCCCTCGCCCAAGAAAAGCCCCCCGTACCCGAGGGCACCTACGAACTCAAGGAACTCTTCGAGAACGGCCGAGCGAGCGACGAAAAGGGCCAGACGTCGACCATCACCTTCAAAGACGGCGTCATGACGGTGAAGCTGATGATGCGCGAAGATCAAGCCAAGTACACGGTCGATACGTCGAAGCCGCCGTTCCAAATCGACCTGAAACCGGCCACCGGCGAAGCCAAAACCACCCTCGGCATCTGGAAGGTCGAACGCGGCGAACTCACGCTGGTCTTCAACAAGAAGGGCGCCCGCCCGGCCGACTTCCGCGGACTGGGCGAGGGGGTCGTCAAAATGGTGATGGCCAAGGCGGTCGTCCCGAAAGACAAGTAGCCGGCCGCGCCGTAGAACAGACGCGGTTCCGAAGCTCGAATCCCCCCGTAGAAGGCGGACTGCGATGAAGCGTTTGGCAACCTTGGCCCTGTTACTGCTCGCCCCGGCGCTGGTCGGCTTCGCGGCCGACGACAAACCGGCCGGGCTCGACGGCACCTACAAAGTCACCCGCCTGACCAAAAGCGGCAAACCGGTCCCCGAAGAAGTGACCAAGTCCTTCGAAGGCGCCACGATCAAAGGCGACAAGTTCACGATGAAGATCGCGGGCGAGGACAAAGTGGCCACGATCAAACTCGACGCCAAAGCGAAGCCGGCGACCATGGACTTGACGCCCGACGAAGGCCCGGAAAAGGGCAAGACGATGAAAGCGATCTACAAGTTGGAAAAGGGCGTCCTGACCATCGCCGTGATCGAAGGCAAAGAAGGCGAGACCAAGCGGCCCGCCAACTTCGATGGCAAAGGCGACGACGAGATCCTGCTCGAACTGACCAAGGAAGAAAAGAAGAAGGACGACAAGTAACCCCGCTCCGCCACCTCGGACGCACTCACCGCCGCAGCGATGCGGCGGATTCCTTTTGAAGGCACCCTCGCGCATGGAAGAATTTCTCGGCCAGATGTGGGGCCTGTTCGTCGATATCTTCACGAACCTCACCAACCCGGACGAGTGGCAGAAGACCCTGAAAAAGCCGGGGATCTTCTGGGCCGCCTTCGCCGTCGTCAACCTCATCGTCTTCACCGAGACCGGCCTCCTCATCGGCTTCTTTCTGCCGGGCGATTCGCTCCTCGTCACCCTCGGCATCGTCGCCCAAGGGTACTGGTCCCTCGAGCAAACCCTCTTCCTCACGGCGTGCCTCTGCGTCTGCGCGATCCTCGGCGACAGCGTCGGTTACTGGATCGGCTACAAAGCCGGGCCGAAGCTGTTCCAAAAAGAGAAGTCGTGGTTCTTCCGCAAGGATTACCTCCTCGCGGCCCAGGCCTTCTACGAGAAGCACGGCGGCAAGACGATCATCATCGCGCGGTTCATCCCGATCATCCGCACCTTCGCCCCCGTCGTCGCCGGCTTCGGCCGGATGGACTACCGCCGCTTCCTGATGTTCAACATCGCCGGGGGCATTTCGTGGATTTGCAGCATGATGTTCTTGGGGTACACGTTGCACCTCTGGGCCGAGCCGCTGGTCAATTGGATCGGTCGGCAGGTGGGCCGCGATTTGAACTTCAAGGTCGAACGCAACATCGACAGCATCGTGGTGTTGATCGTGATGATCTCGGTGGTGCCGCTGGCGTGGAAGTTCCTGATGCAGCGATTGAAGAGACGGAAGGCTGCGAAAGAGATCAAGTGATCACCGTTCACCGTATTGAAGATTGTCGGTCACTCACGCACTCCGCAATCGGAGCGAGACATTCGTTTCATAGGTTGAAAGCTAAGCCCACGTTCGCGGATCTATGGGTGATTCCGCAGATGAAATTGCCGATGACCAATACCTTTGAAAAATCGGGGGTCAGGCACGATGAAACGCAGCCTCAAGCCGCGATCACGCGACCTTACGCCTACTCGCAATCCAATCCGGGGTCTCTTGCCGCCTCGGAAACCGTCGCCGTCCGCTCGGAGGAATCCAACCCGACTCGCTCGTTGATGCATCGCCGATTGCGTTTGCTTTGCATCTTGGGCTTCGGCGGGTGGTCGTTCTTCGACGCAGTTGTGTTCGGGGGCTTGGATCCGGTCTTTCGACTCGACGTTATCGGGATGGTTTGTGCTGCGATCCTGTTCGTGGTGACCATCGCGCCGCTGATCTCCGTCTTGATCCTCTTCGCCCGTCCTACGATCTCAGAGCGGTGGCTGACAGCCATCGAACTCCATCTCATTTTTTTGTGCGCCGCCACGATGGCGGGGCTACGGTTCACCACGGTCGAATTCTGTCTCACAGCGGCCGGAACCTCTTCCATAGACGCCCGAGTCGCGCCGGTTTACGCAGCCGCTTTGAACAACCTCTTATTACTCTGCTGCGTCGTCGTGTTTGGGGTCGTCGTTCCCAGCCGTTGGCAACGCACCCTCACGGTGGTCGCCGGACTCACTTGCGCCGCACTCATGGCCGAAGTTGTTGCCCGAATCACACAATTTCCCAGCGGGAACGACTCGTTGCCGTCGGCCGCAATGATGACCTGCTTGACTCTGTTCATCGGCGTGGGGGTTACCGTTTTCGGGTCTTACCGAATCGGTCGCCTTGAGGGACAAGTGAATGAAGCCCGCCGGTTGCTGCGCGAACTCGGCCCGTACAAACTCGTCCGTCGGCTGGGGGGCGGCGGCATGGGAGAAGTGTACTTAGCGCAGCACCGCCTTCTCAAACGGCCCTGCGCGGTCAAGTTGATCCGGTCGGAAAAAGCGACAGAGGAAACATTTATCCGCCGCTTCGAGCGCGAGGTCCAGGCCGCGACCCGGCTCGCTCACCAATCGGCGGTTCAAATTTACGACTACGGGCGCGAGGCGGATGGCACGTTCTACTACGTCATGGAGTACTTACCCGGGTTCACGCTCGAAGATGCCGTGAGGAATTCGGGCCCGATGCACCACGGTCGCGTGATTGACGTGCTTCGGCAAGTCTGCGGGGCGCTGGCCGAGGCGCACGGGCTCGGGCTAATACACCGAGACGTCAAACCGGGGAACGTCATGCTCTGCCGACTCGGCGGCCGCGTGGACGCTGTCAAGTTGCTCGATTTCGGGTTGGTGGCCGACACGGACTCGTCCGACACACGCCTCACACAGTCGGGCGGAATTCTAGGTACTCCGGCGTATATGTCACCGGAGCAGGCTCGGGGGGCGCACGATCTCGGCCCAGCGTCGGATTTGTACAGTCTGGGAGCAGTCGCCTACTTTCTCCTCACCGGTCGACCGCCGTTTGTAAGCCCGAACTCGTTGGAGTTGCTCCATGCACACCTCACCGCTTCGGTCACTCCGCCGTCGGTGTACAACCCGAACGTCCCATCCGACTTGGCATCGGTCGTTCTGCGGTTGCTCGCGAAACAACCGGCGGATCGATTCGCGGACGCGGTTACAACGGATCGGGCACTCGCAGGTTGTGACCGCGGCGATTGGACAGACGCGAAGGCCGCAGATTGGTGGGAGCTAGCCTGTTCCGCTAGCGCCGATTTCCGAAAATAGCGTTTCGAATGTCTTCCGCCACGGATTCCACCATGCCCGATACCGCCATCAACGCTTACCTCCGCGATCAACTCGCCGACCTGAAAACCCAAGGCTTATACAAGCGCGAGCGCCGCATCCAAACGCCGCAGAATCCGGG
>JANOSQ010000062.1:0-3054 GCA_031415915.1 Fimbriiglobus sp.
ACGACCTTCTGGTGTTAGATGGTGTGTTCCACGACGTTTTTTTTTTTTACGGTTTTGTTACTGAGCGGGTGGTGTTCTTGATGTTCGTTTCGAATCGGCCGGAAGCGGGTCAGGCTCTGATCCCAATCCTTCCACCCGCCCTACCAAGAACCCCGCTCATGCGGGGTTCTTCTCTGTCACCTGCGTCTCAGTACCGCACCGCGAAGCCGGTGCCCGCGAAGAAATCGCTGGCCCGTTCGTTCAGCCCGACCCCGGCCCGGATGTCGAGTTGGAAATTCGGGGTGACGCGGTACGTGAAACCGCCGTTGAAGTAGTGCTCCGGCCCGCTGTCTTCGGCGACGGCGCCGGAAGGGAAGAGGGCGAACCATTCGGTGTAGGCCCCCAAGCGTTCGGTCAGGGTGTAGCCCACCGTCAGCGATTGGGCGAAGAGGACGTGAGCGTGACCGGTATCGTCCAAAGCGCGGTTCGCCTGCGTGCTCCCGCCGAGGGTTAACCGGTCTTCGATGACATCCCAGCCGTACAGCAAATTGGCGCCGGGATGCGTTTGACCCGTGGTAAACTCGTGACTACCCGAGGGCAATTGAGATTGCAACACGAGCGCCACTTCCGGGAACACGCCTTTTTGTTCCGTCAGCCCGAGTTTGACACCGAGGTAGAGGTCGGTGGCTCCCGACGAAGTCTCGACTCCGTCGATGGAGCTGGAGCGCGCGTTCCCGAAGTTCTGGCCCAAGCGGAGTTCGAACCAGTCTGCGAATAGCCCGATGCGGAGCAGCGCTTCGGGGTATGAATGCAGGGTGTTCAGTGCCCCGCCCGATCGGTCGCGAATATAAGTGTAGCCACTTTCCAACTGCACCCGGCCCTTCCCGACGGTGGAACTCGCTTCCGTGAAGTCGGGGCGGTCGGTGACCAGCGGTTCCACCTTCCCCTTGTCTTCGACCTTATCCTCCGCCGCCGGCTCGGGCTTTGACTCGCCCGGCGACCAAGCCAGCAACGTTTTCGGCCCCGGCTCGGTCGAGCCCGGCATGGTGGCGCAGCCGACGAAGCCGCTCGACAGACCGAGCAAGAACACTGCTTTGGCGAGGCGACGCATGATCCCACTCCGCAATGAGCCAGATTCGGTTACACCGATGATGCGGAGAGTATCGACAATTCCGGCCGCGAGGATTAGTCGCAACTAACCGTCACGGTTAGCTTCCTTCGGGAGGCGGGGTCGCCGCTTCGGGTACCCTAAGTCAGCATCCGCGATGGTTTCGCCCGGCATCGCATCCCTCGAAATCGGACGTAACGTGTTGGCGCGCATCGGTTCTACCCGAATTCGGAAATGATTTCGCGGGGGGGTGGGGTGATCTGCGCCGAAACCATTTTCCGGCGGCCGGGAATTCGGGCCGGCGGTGCATGCGTCCGGGATACATTGATCCGAGCCACACCTCTGCCCGGAGATTCCATGTTGCGGCTCCTCTTCGGTATGCTCGCCATTTCTTTCGCTGTGGCCCATGCCGCCGCTGCGGAACCGATCCGGCACGGCTTCCTCGCCACCGGCGCCGAGACGTTCATCGTCGACGAATCCGGGAAAGAGACATGGAGCTATCCGCACTCGTCGCGGGATGGCTGGGTCTTGGAGAACGGCCACGTGCTATTGGCGCTGTCGAAAAGCAAGACGTATCCGGGCGGTGCCGTCGTCGAGGTGGATCGCGCCGGCAAGGTTTTGTTCGAGTTCAAAGGGACGCAGTCCGAAGTGAACACCGTCCAACCGCTCGGCGACGGCAAGAAGTTGCTCACCGAAGCCGGGCCGAAGCCGCGGTTGCTCGAGATCGACGGCAAGGGGACGATTCTGGCCGAGGTCGCGCTCGACGCCCAAACGAAAGACATCCACCTGCAAACGCGGATGACCCGCAAGCTCGCCAACGGGAATTACCTCGTGCCGCAATTGTTGGATCGCGTGGTGCGGGAGTACGATCCGAAAGGCAAAGTCGTGTGGGAAGTGAAAACCCCGCACATGCCCTTCACCGCGATCCGCCTATCCGACGGCCATACGCTCATCGGCTGCACCCACGGCAACTTGGTGATCGAGGTCGATGCGAAGGGGAAAGAAGTTTGGCGGGTGACGAACGACGATCTCGAAGGCAAGCCGATCAGCGATGCCTGCGGAGTCCAACGGCTCGACAACGGGAACACGGTCATCACGAGTTACAACTCGGGGCCGAAGCGGATAAAATTGATGGAACTCACCCGCGAGAAGAAGATCGTGTGGACGTACACCGACGAGCGGAAGGCGGGCATCCACCACTTCCAGATTCTGGATGCGAAGGGTCATCCGGGGAAGAACCCGCTGCGGTGAGTGGCGGATAGATGTGAGAATTCGGTGAAAAAGAGGGTTGGCCTCTTGCAAACACGATTCGCGACGATTACTAGCAGAATGCCGCGGCACTTTCCGCTGCGGCACTTCTGCGGAGAGGTGTCACATGGTTCAGTTGAAGACGATCCTCAGTCTGGTGTGCGTGGCCCTCGGCGTGAGCTTGGCCACGGCCTACGATTGGGTCGCCGCGAGCGCGGCTCTGGTGAGCGGTGGGAATCCGGTGCCGGGTACCATTCCGCCGTGTGATGGAGACGAAAACCCCCTCGGCTGCGAGCAGACTGACCCTGATACTGCATGTCCGTTGAATTGGAGCGAATTCAACGGACAGGCGAATACGAAGAAGTTTTACCAAGGCGTTTCCGCGCGTCTCTGTACGGGCGACACCAGGTGCGCGAGTCGTGTGGAGTTCCCTGCGACGCTCGGTTGCACCAAACCTGGCGACAACTGAAACGATCCGGTCATTTCCTCGGCATTTTCCACATGCGGCTCACTTGGATGCCGCATGTCTGCCCACTTGAATTCTAGGCATTTCGCGTGATAAAGTTCATCAATTTATCATTGACGGCATTGCTGCTTCTTGGCCCGGCATGCCGTGCGGACGAACTCGAAACCGCGCAACTCAGCGCGCACGTAGCGGCGCTGCGCCTTCGCGATGTTGATTTTAACAATTGCCTGCTCAATTTCGAATGCGCGAACAC
>JANOSQ010000063.1:0-5116 GCA_031415915.1 Fimbriiglobus sp.
ACCCGGAGATCGTGGGCGACTTCCTCGAAGACGCCCGCCTCGAACCAACGCCGCGCCTGCTGGTACACCACGAACCACGCGGGGAAATCGTGAGGCCTCTGCCGCCACTGGCACCCGGTTTTGACGACGTAGCGGAGGGCGTCGTAGACCTCACGCAGATCGTTCGACCGTTGCGGGGCGTCCTCCCGCATCAGGGTGAGGTAGGGGAGCAAAAAGTCCCACTCGGTATCCGAGACATCGCTCGGATACGGCTTCCGTGTCGTGTCCATCCCCCCAAAATGCCATAAATCAAGGGAATAAGTCAATAACAGGCTCTAGTTACAGGCTGACGGCACCGAGCACCGCGAAAAGGGCAACGCCGGTGAACGCGGCGGCTTGTCGAGCAAGACCGGACAACAACCAGATGCCGACCATGGCTTCGACCTGAAGGCCGGCGAGCTGAACTTCACTGGAGAACATCGGAAGCACGCTGACAGAGCCGCCGTCCGATCCAACGACCTTCAATGCTACGGCGGCAATCAGAAACAAACCGCAGAGCACGGCTACGACGCGTTGAGCGTTGAGCGTCATTGGTACTTCCAACTCGCCTCAGCAGAAAATGCAGTTTCAAAAACAGATCACACGCAATTCGTGCGGGTGTAAGACAATTTCCCGAGCAACACAAAAACGCGGCGGGGACTTCCCCGCGGCGTGCGTCCGATTCCGGGGGTCGCTTATTCCCCCGTTACGGCAATTCGACCCGATCGAGCGCGGCTTTCTCGCGCAGTTGCTTCATGCCGCGGACGTTGATCTGACGCACTCTTTCTTTGGTGATTCCGAAGTGCTGGCCGATCTGCTCCAGCGTCATCTCGGAGGAGCCGTCGATGCCGGTCCGCATGCGGATCACTTCGCGGGTCCGCGGGTCGAGGGCTTGCAGCAGGCGGGAGACGCGGTTCTTGGCCATCTCCGCCGAGGCGAGCAATTCTTGCTCGTCGGTGTGGGTGTCGGCTTTGGCATCGAAGAGTTCGTCGTGCCCCGTCATGTAGCGCATCTTGTGGGTGTTCGAGTCCGGGATGCTCCGGGCGTAGTTCTTCACGATGGCCCACGTGGCGTAGGTGCTGAACTTGAAGCCGCGGCCGTAGTCGAACTTCTCCACGGCCCGCATGAGCGAGATGTGGGCGTCCGACTTCAGCTCGTCCAAGTTCTGGCCGATTTGCAGGTGCTTCGACGCCGAGTTGTGCACCAAGCGCAGGTTGCACTCGATGAGCAGATCGCGGCAAGCTTTGATCTGATCCGTCAGCGTTTCGATCTTCTGCAGATCGCTGGCGCGCACGCGGCCCGTGTCGAGGCATTCCTTGAACTTGTGGAGCTTGTGCTTCAGGAAGTTCATCTTGCGGAACAGATGCGCTTCTTGGGGCTTGTTGAGCAACGGCCGCTCGTAGAGGTAGGCCATCGTCGGTTCGACGTCTTTCGGGGCTCGCATGGTGCGGAGCTTCTCGTCGAACTCTTCGTGTTCCGGGATCGGCTCCAGCATGATGGGTTCCATCAGCGGGTCGTCGAATTCCGGGTTGTAGATGTAGTCGACCGGGGTGCGGATCAGTTGCTCGGCCCGCACTTCGTTGATGACCCGGTACATGCTCGACCGGGTCCGGCCGAAGCGCTTGGCGATCAGGTTCACGGGTTTCCCCTCCTGGTAGTCGTTGTAGATCTTCGTTTTCGAATCGGTGTTCAATGGCGACCCCAACTGCGGGAAGACCGCGCTGTCAGGGTGGGCCCGGTCGAAATTCTTGATCGTGTAGCGCACCGCTTCCGCCGACCGGCCGAATTCCTTGGCCAGCTTCTTGGACACTTCCGTGAGGCTCCCGCCGGTGCGGGCCATCTGGCGGGCCGTGAGCAGGATGCTGTCCTTCTCGGTTTCGCTCAGGTGGCTGAACCGGCTGCCTCGCGCCACTTGGGCTTGGTGCGCGGTGGCGAACGCTTCGACGCACGACTGCGGAAACCCGAGGTGCTTCCGGCTGCCGCGGAGCACGCGGCGGGCCGTGAGGCCGAGCAGGCGCCAGCGGCTGACGGTCTTCGTCGAGACGTTGAACTGCTTGCTCACTTCTTCGAGCGTCAGCATCGGCTCGGCGGCCAGTTCGATCGGCAACGGCGGCAGCGAGCGCTCGACCTTCTTGATGAACAAGGCGAGGTCGTGCGCGAGGTCGTGCCCCGCGATCTGCAAGTTCGGGTGCGTATCCGGGCGGAAGTCCGTGATCCGGAAGCAGACGAGCGAATACGGGTATTTTTTCTCGGGGTCGATTTCCCCGAGGAGTTTCTCGGCTTTGGTCAGTTGTTCCTGGCGGCGAATGGCGGGGGCGTAGCGGACCTGCTGATCCGTCAGCTCTCGCATCGTGGGGTGTTTGAAGGTAATCACGATCGTCCTCCGTTCCGAGTGTCATCCGTGTGTCAGGGGCCGCCGGTGGGGTCGGTCTCCGATGATGTTGAACCGATTTCTCCCGGAGCATTCCCGTACCAATGGGACGCTCGCCCGTATCGAGCTATACACAAAATTCCGACATTTCTTTCGGTATTTCCTCATGCCGAGGCGCCGATTGCAAGGTCGGTTGCCCAATAATCAAGAGTCCCCCATTTCCGCCGGGTTCGGACACAAAAGCGCCCGAATCGTGGAAAAAGAGCGAATATCGGGTGAAGTTTTCCGGGGGGGGCGTGCGACTCTTGGTGTGCGGGAATATCTAAAGCAACAAGCGAGCCAATCGATTCGTTGGAGCCGATTTCGGAGTGGTTCCAACACCCCTTCGGCGCAACTCCTCATTTCCACAACAGTTCTTCGCTTTCCGGCGGTTCGGGATTTTTTTCGATGTGACGATCCCGACACAATTCCGAGCGGCCGGTGGCTGTCAAACGTGCGGCCGGTGCCAAGAGTTACCGGTACTTGAATGCGAATTTGCAATCCGCAAGGAAATGTTCCACGAGAGCCGTTACCATCCTCACGCAGATAGCAATTCCTGTAGCACGGTGGCCAAATGTTCGATTTCGGCTTCGGTCGTGTAGAAGTGCCCGCTGACTCGGATCAGCATCCGGTCGGGCCGTTCGATGATGGGGATCTCGATTCGACGCGCCCACAATTCTTCACGGAGCTTGGCGGCTTTCGTGCCCGTCGGCAATTCGAAGGCCGTGAGCGACCCGTACAGCCCCGGCGTATCCGGCGTCGCCAGCTTCAACCCGAGCGGGAGCAGTTTGCTCCGGGCGAACGCGGCCAACTCCGCCATGCGGCTGCGGATGGCCTCCCAGCCGAGGGCCGACTGGAAGTCGATCGCCGCGGGCACCGCCAGCCATGGGCAGACGTCCTTGGTTCCCTCGAATTCGAGGAAGCGCGTCCGCCAGGTGCTGCCGTAGGGGTCGCGGTCGTCGGTCATTTTTGCGGGGGCGTCCGGGTGGTACCCCCAACTCACCTGGAGCGGTTGGAGCCGATCTTCGTTCCCGTGACCGACGTTCAAGAAGCCGGCGCCGATCGGCGCGAGCAGCCACTTGTGCAGGTTCGCCGCGTAGAAGTCGGCCCGGACGCCGTCGGCGTTCAAGGGCAACATCACCGGGGCGTGGGCGCCATCGACGACCGTGATAATCCCGCGCTTCCGCGCTTCGGCGCAAAGCTCCTTCGCGGGGAGCACCAAGCCCGTCGGCGAGATCACGTGGCTGAAGAAGAACAACCGCGTGTGCAGGGTCATGGCCCGCATGGCCGCGTCGATGATCTCGCCCGGATCGCGCGGCAGCCGGGGCAGCGGGAACGTCCGCAGGGTCAACCCCTGCCGCTGGGCGGCGCGTTCCCAGCACCAGTGCATCGCCCCGTACTCGTGATCGGTCAGCAGGATTTCGCCGGGGCCGTTCAACCGCAGCCCCGAAGCGACGATGTTGATGGCGACGGAGACGTTGGACGTGAAGACGAGCCGTTCAGGGGCGGTGCCGAGGAATTCGGCGGTGCGGACGCGGGCGCCCCAGAGTAGCGGGGGCATTTGCCGGCCGAAGAAATCGGTCGGCCCGGCCGCGAGCCGGCGCCGAAGCTCGGTGACGACATCGAACACCGGCGTCGGCGTCGGGCCGTACGAGCCGGTGTTCAACATGCAGACGGTGGGGTCGAGCGGCACCTGCGCCCGGGCGGCGATCCAGTCGTTCATTTTCCGGTCGCCTGCATCGCGCGGGCGAACTTTTTCTCGCCGATCCAGACGACGAGTCGATCCTTCGCCGGACCTTCCCATCCGAGGTGCTCGGGTTCGCCTGTGGTCGGTAGGGCGAGTACCCCGCAGAGCCGGCCGGTCGGGTCGAAAATTTGGATCCCGAGTTTCGTGGCCGCGTAGATACGGCCGTTGGAGTCGACCATCAGCGCAGTCACCGCGAGCTTCGGTGGGTCGGTCTTGCGTTTCGCTTGGGCTTTTTTGTCGTTGTCATAACTCTGCTCGATCCGCAACTGGGCATACGGACTAACGATGGACAATTCTTTGGCAGCGTTGTAAGCGCGCACGAAAGAATCGAGTTTCTCGGCCGTGAAATGCACCGAGCCATCGGGACTCGTCGCCGTCCGCGGCGTGTCTCCCTTCGGGCGTTCCCCCGTGGCCGGCTTCCAACTTTCCCCGGCTTTGGCGATGGTGAACAGGGGCATGTCTTGGGCGGAACCGACCGCGGGGAACAGAAGCCATGCGAGGAGCGCGAGTCGGTTCATGGGCGTGCTCGAAGTGGGGACAAGAGCGCCGGCGAAGATCTCCGCCGGCGCTCGGGTGGGCCGCGATGCTCAATTGTCGTCGCGTTGATCCTTCTTCTTCGCGGCCTTCCGCTGCTCTTCGAGCGTTTGTACGGCGTCTTCCGTACTCAGAATGTCCTTGGATGCGTTCGGGTCGAGTTCGACCAGCAGCGGTTGCGGGAAGTCCTTGCCATCGACCGTGAGGAGCACCTTGTACATCCCCGGTGCGATTTGCCCGCCGCCGACCGGCCGGCGTCCGCCGCCACCGCCGCCGCCGGTCGGTTGGCCCGCGAGGCTCCAACTGATGCGGTGCAAGCCGGGGGTCGTGATCGGCTTGTAGTCCGCCGGGATGTTCTGGGTCGGGGCGCGGTATTCGTACACGACCTTGCCGTTGGCGTCGATCAC
>JANOSQ010000064.1:0-5728 GCA_031415915.1 Fimbriiglobus sp.
TGCCCGATTGGCTCCGCCGGCCACTCCCTTCGGGCAACGAAAACTTCTTCACCCACGGCCTGGTCGAAGAACTGCAACTCGAAACGGTGTGCGAGAGCGCCCGCTGCCCGAACCGACCCGAGTGCTGGTCCCGCCGCACCGCGACGTTCATGGTGCTCGGCAACGTCTGCACGCGGCCCTGTGGATTTTGCTCCGTGCCGAAGGGGACGCCCGAATCGGTCGCCGGTGACGAACCCCAACGGTTGGCGGAAGCGGCGCTCCGCCTCGGGTTGAAACACGTCGTCATCACGTCCGTAACGCGGGACGACCTGCCCGACGGCGGCGCCGATCACTTCTACCGCTGCGTGCTCGCCGTGCGCGAGCGCACCGGTTCGGTGGTCGAAGTGCTGACGCCGGACTTCTTGGGGAATAGCGCGGCGATCGACCGCGTGATCGAAGCCAAGCCCGAGGTCTTCAACCACAACCTCGAAACCGTCCCGCGTTTGTACGGCCGGGTTCGCGGGCGGGCCGACTACCGCCGCAGCCTCGATCTCCTCGACCGTGTGAAAACGCGGGCACCGGAGTTGGTCACGAAGGCGGGCCTGATGCTCGGCATCGGCGAGACCATCGAGGAACTCTTCGACGTACTTGCGGATTTGCGGGCCATCCGCTGCGATGTCCTCACGCTCGGCCAGTACCTCGCCCCGACCCTCAAACACATTCCGGTCGCCCGCTTCGTGCCCCCGGCGGAGTTCGACGTCATCGCCGTACACGCCCGCACGCTCGGTTTCAAACAGGTGGTGGCCGGGCCGTTCGTGCGTTCCAGTTACCACGCCGCCGACATGGTCCCGCACACACACTGAGGGGCGAGCGGTGTTCCTGTCCCTCGACGGCATCGACGGTACCGGCAAGTCCACACAGATGCGGCTCCTCGCCGAGTGGCTGCGCGACCGCGGCTTGACGGTCACGACGTGCACCGACCCCGGCGGCACCGACCTCGGCGCGAAGCTCCGGGAAATTCTCCTCCACGGCCGACAGACCGAGATGAGCTTGCGTACCGAGTGCCTACTGTTCATGGCGAGCCGGGCGGAACTCGTCGAGCGGGTCATCGCCCCCGCGCTCCAGCGCGGCGAAATCGTGCTCAGCGACCGCTATCTGCTGGCGAATGTAGTCTACCAAGGGCACGCCGGTGGGCTGCCGCCCGCCGAGGTTTGGGCGCTCGGCCGATTCGCCGCGTCGGATGTGCTGCCCGACCTGACGCTCGTTCTCGATCTCTCCGTCGCGACCGCACGGGCGCGGATGGGAGAAAAAGCGGATCGCATGGAGAGCCGCGACGGTGCGTATTTCGAACGGGTTCGCAACGGCTTCCTCAGCGAAGCGGCCCGCGACCCCGCGCGATTTCAAGTGATCGATGCTTCCCCGAGCATCGACGAAGTGCGAACCGCCATCGCCGGTGTCATCGGAACTCACCTCCGCCGACGCAGTCTTCTCCCGGGATGAAGCATGGGCTGGGAACGAATCCGCGGCCACGACGCCAACGCCGCTAAATTGCGGGCCGCCTTCGCGCGGGGGCGATTGGCCCACGCCTACCTCTTCGTCGGGCCGGACGGCATCGGCAAGCGGCTCTTCGCCGAGGAGTTCACCAAGGCCTTGCTCTGCGAACATCCCCCCGCCGCGCTGGTCGCTTGCGACAACTGCCCGAGCTGCCTCCACGTGGCCAGCCGCACGCACCCCGATGTGACGATGGCGGCGAAACCGGATGACAAACTCGAACTGCCCATCGATGTGGTGCGCGGGTTCTGCCTCCAACTGGGTTTGAAGCCCTCGCGCGGCAGTCGCAAGGTGGCGATCCTCGAAGACGCCGACAGCTTCAATGACGAATCGGCGAACTGCTTCCTCAAGACGCTCGAAGAACCTCCGCCGGGATCGGTGCTGATTCTCCTCGCGAATTCGACGGAGCAACAACTGCCGACGATCTTGTCGCGCGTCCAGGTGGTGCAATTTCAACCGCTCACGGTGGCCGACCTCGAGCGAGTCCTGACTCTCCACGAAGTCGGTGACGCCGCCAAGATCTCCCGGTTGGCCCGCATCGGCGGTGGGAGTGTCGCCGTCGCGTTGAGCCTCGCCGATGCCGATCTCGGTGACTTCCGCACGGTGCTCTTGAACGCGATGATCCAAACCCGGCCCGATTCCGCGGCGCTCGCCCAGAACTGGCTCCGTTTCACCGAGGAGGCGGGCAAGGACGGTGCGGCCCAACGGGGGCGAACTTCCGCCGTGCTCCGGGTGTTGGTGGCCCAGTTGCAAGCCGCACTCCGTATTTCATTCGGCTCAGACGTGGACGACCTCGACCCCGAAGAGCGCGGGCAACTCGGCGTGCTGGCGCAGAACGCCGGGGCCGATGGATTGCTGGCAATGCTCGATGCCTGCGTGGAAGCGGAGCGGCTCATCGACCGCCGGGTACAATTGGCGCTCATTCTGGAACAGCTGTCGGATTCGCTCTGCCCCGCCCGATCGGCCTCGACGCGCCCGCGCGCCGTGTCGTAAACTGATTCGTAAGGTCACGCTCCGCGTGACGGGCTTTGATGATCGTCACGCGGAGCGTGACCTACACTCACGATTCCGCAGACAAGGACGTCGCGGCCGATGAACATCGTCCATCTCACGGCGAGCACTTTCTTCGGCGGGCCCGAGCGCCAAATGCTCGGCTTGGCCGACCATTCGCCACAGCACGCCAGTACTTTCGTTTCGTATCCCGAGGACGGTCGTTGCGCCGAGTTCTTGGGTGAAGCGCAAGCGCGCGACCACGGCGCCGTGGAACTTTCGAGCGATTCCCCCAACCTGCGCGAGAACCTCCGCGAACTGTCCGATCTCCTGCGGGAGCGGCGGGCCGACGTGCTCGTGACGCACACCTTTAAACCGAACATCCTCGGACGGATCGCCGCCCGCCGGGTCGGTATTCCGATCGTGGCCGTGTCGCGCGGCTGGACTTGGGAGAATCTGAAGGTGCGGGCCTACGAGGCGATGGATCGGGTGAACTTGCGATTCGTCGATCACGTCGTGGCCGTCTCCGATGGGCAAGGGGAGCGCGTCCGCAAAGCCGGGGTGCCGAGTTCGCGGTTGAGCGTCATCCGGAATGCGGCCCGTTTGAACGCCTTCTCCGACCCCGACCCCGCGTACCGCGACAAACTCCGGGGCCATTTCCCCGCTGACATCGGGTCGTCACCAATCGTCCTCGCGGCCGGCCGGCTCAGCCCGGAGAAGGGCTTCGACGTTCTCTTGGAAGCAGTTCCCGCGGTGGTGGCGGCGCATCCGACTGCCAAGTTCGTTCTGTTCGGCGAGGGGAACGAGCGGGCCAAGCTCGAAGCGCGCGTCACCGAGTTGAACCTCGCGGATCGGTTCGTCTTGCCCGGCTTCACGGCCGAGCTCGACAAGTTTCTGCCGTGGGCCGATGTCGTCGTCCTCCCCAGCTTCACCGAGGGACTGCCGAACGTCGCGCTCGAAGCCGCGGCGGCGGGTGTGCCGGTCGTCGCCACGGCCGTCGGCGGAACCCCGGAGGTCGTGGAACATGGGGTCACGGGATGGCTCGTGCCGAGCGGCCAACCCCACTCGATCTCGGAAGCGCTGAATCGCTTGCTGGCTTCGCGCGAACTGCGAGTAACGATGGGGGACACGGCCCGCCGGCGGATGCGCGAGCAATTCACCTTCGAGGGCCAAGCCGCTCAGTACGCCGCGCTGTTCGAGCGATTGGCGCGATCCCGCGCAAGGAGGTCGTGCTGACATGCCGATGACACTGGAAGCCCCAGCGGGCACGGGGACCCCCACGGCCCGGCCGATCCGGGTCTCGTTCGTGATCGACAACCTCGGCCGCGCGGGGACCGAATCGCAATTGCTGGCTCTCATCCGCACGCTGGATCGCGCCCGCGTCGAACCGACGCTCGTGCTGCTCGACGGGGAATCCGAGGAGTCGCGGTCGTTGGAACCGGACGATTGCGATATCCTGCGACTCGGGGTGAAGAAACTGGTCGGGCGCTCCGCGTTCCACGCTGCGAAGCGACTGCGGCGATTCTGGATGCTGCATCGACCCGATGTCGCGCAACTGTACTTCCTCGATTCCGCCTATTTCGGGGTGCCGGTCGCCAAAAGCTGCGGGGTGCCCAAGATCGTCCGGGTGCGGAACAACCTCAGCTATTGGTTGACCCGCAAGCACCGCTTCTTAAACCGCTTGATCCGTCCGTTCGTCGCAGCGACTTTGACGAACTCCGCCGCGGGGCGGGATGCGTTGATGCGCCGAGACGGTTTGAAGCCGGATCGCATCGAAGTCATCGAGAACGGCGTCGATGTCGAGCGATTCGCCCCGTCGGGGCATCGGCCGTTGTCGGGTTCGACCATCCGCGTCGGGTGCGTCGCGAACCTCCGGCCGGTGAAGAACATCGACGGGTTGATGCGGGTCGCGGCCGGGTTGCTGCCAGAGTATCCGAACCTGCGGTTCGAGGTCGCGGGTGAGGGTGAACAACGCGCGGAATTGACCCAACTCCACGGGGAGTTGGAACTGGGTGATCGACTCCGCCTGCTGGGTTCGACCCGCGATATCCCCGCATTCTTGTCGGGTCTCGATGTCGCGGTGTTGCCGTCGCATTCGGAAGGGATGTCGAACGCGCTCCTCGAATTCATGGCGGCCGGGCGGCCGATCGTGGCCACCGATGTCGGTGCGAGCGCGACCTTGCTCGACGGTGGCCGCTGCGGGATCCTCGCGGCATCGAGCCGGGATGACGATCTCATCGGAGCGTTCCGCAAGTTGCTCGCCGATCCGGGAACCGCGCGGCGGATGGGGGAAGCCGCCCGCGACCGCGTGGCCGACGAATACAGCCGCGATGCGATGCGACTGCGCTTCGAGGACTTCTACCGGCGGCTCGCGGGCGTTCCCATAAGATAGCGGTACGCTCCCAGCTCTTCGGCGAAGTCATCCATGGCCACCCAAGTGCTGCCCGCGGCCGAAGTCCAAACCATCCGCGAGTTGGCCGCGACTTACGAACGGCTGACGGAGCAGATCGGCAAAGTCATCGTCGGCCAACGGCCCGTGGTCGAGCAATTGTTGATGGCCCTGTTCAGCCGGGGTCACTGCTTGCTTGTGGGCGTTCCGGGGTTGGCGAAGACCCTGCTCGTGAGCACGGTATCGAAGGTGTTGGCCCTGTCGTTCAAGCGCGTCCAGTTCACCCCGGATCTGATGCCCGCCGACATCACGGGCACGGACATTCTCCAAGACGACCCCGAAACCGGTCGGCGCCGATTCGTCTTCTTGCCGGGGCCGCTGTTCGCCAATTTGATCCTCGCGGATGAAATCAACCGCACGCCCCCGAAGACCCAAGCGGCGCTATTGGAAGCAATGCAAGAAGGGCACGTCACCGCCGGCGGGCAAACCTATAAATTACCGGCGCCGTTCTTCGTGCTGGCCACGCAGAACCCCATCGAACAAGAAGGGACCTACCCTCTACCGGAGGCGCAGCAAGATCGCTTCATGTTCAACATCCGCGTCGAGTACCCGTCGCGCGGCGAAGAAATCCAGATCATGAAAGCGACGACGGGCGGCGCGAAGACCGAACTGGCTCCGATCATCGATCAGCAGCAGATCCTGAAGTTCCAAGAGGTCGTCCGGCAAGTCGTGGTCGCCGATCACGTCTTCGGCTACGTCGCCGATTTGGTGCGCGCGACCCGGCCGAAAGAAGTCGGTGTGCCAAAGTGGATCCCCGAG
>JANOSQ010000065.1:0-2396 GCA_031415915.1 Fimbriiglobus sp.
AACCGCAGCCGATGCGATGCTCGCCTTCGCCGAACTCGGCGGCGATGTGGTCGTCAAACCGATCTTCGGATCCGAAGGCCGCGGGATGGTGCGTCTCACCGATCCGGAAGTCGCTTGGCGGACGTTCCACGCCATCGAGCAAACCGGCGGCATCCTCTACTTGCAAGAGTTCATCCGCCACCCCGGCTGGGATCTACGCGTGTTCGTGTTGGGCGACCGCGTCCTCGCTTCGATGAAACGATTCGGCCACGGCGACTGGCGAACGAACGTGGCCCAAGGTGGCACGACGGAGCCGTGCGAACTGGCTCCGGCCGAACAGAACCTAGCGCTCGATGCGGCACGGGCCACTGGTGCGATGATCGCCGGGGTCGATTTGATGTGCGATGAATCGGGCCGCTGGGTCGTGATCGAAGTGAACGCCGTACCGGGCTGGAAGGCACTCGCGGCGACCTGCGGGATCGACGTGGCGGCGGAAGTCATGCGGTTTACCGCGGAGTACGGACAGTGAATGACGTGGCCGAGTTCGCCCGCACGGCTTGTATCTGGGAGGCGACCGCGCGCAAGGTCGGCAACGTCCATCCGCACGCGTGTTTTCACGACCTCGATCACGACGACTTCCTCCGTTCCGCCGACGCGCTGGCCGAAACGCTGCGAGGAACGAAGAAGCTCGGCGTCGGTGAGACAATCTTGCGCGCCGTGCGCGGGCGGATCGAAGTCACCCCGTCGAATACAAATCTCGGAATCATCCTGCTGCTCGTGCCGTTGGCGAAGACCCGCGATCGCACCGCCCTCCGGAAACTGCTCGCCAAACTCACGGTGCGCGATGCGCAATTCGCGTTCGAGGCGATCCGAGTCGCGTCGGCCGGGGGACTCGGGGACTCCCCCGCCCAATCGGTCGCGGACGAGCCGACGGTGAGTCTCAGCAGTGCCATGGCTCTGGCGGCGGGGCGGGATGCCATCGCCCGGCAATACGCCACCGGATTCGCGGACATTTTCGAGTTCGGCGTCCCGCGATTGCTGAACGCCTACGAGCGGTTCGGTTGCGTCGAAGCCGCGATCATCGACTGCCAGTTGCAATGGCTCGCCAAGTTCCCGGATACGCTGATCGCGAGGAAGTGCGGCGGCTTGATCGCGCTCGAAACCCAAATCCGCGCGGCGGCGATATCGAGCTACGGCGGCTTAGCGACGACCGCGGGGCGGGCCACGGGGATGATGCTCGACTCCTACCTCCGCTCCGACGGCAACCGACTGAACCCCGGCACCACGGCCGACCTCGTCACGGCGTGCCTGTTCGTCGCGCTGCGGGAGGGTAAGCTGAAACCGTCCGATGCGTTCCCGTGGACCGTTCCCGATTGGTTGTGATCATGCCCGCCGAGCGCTATTCCATCCGCGTGAGCAAGGATTACTTCCTGTTCTGCTGCGCGCATTTCATCACTTACAACGGCGACGACTGCGAGCGCTTGCACGGGCACAACTACCGCGTCGCGGTGGAGGTCGAAGGGCCGCTGGATGCGAATTCCTACGTCTTCGATTTCGTCGCGTTGAAACGGCGGACGCAATCCATCGTGGACGAACTCGACCACCACATGCTGCTGGCGATGGAGAACCCGCTGCTGCCCGTCACCGAAGCGGGGGACAATTACATCGTGACGTTCGGGGCGAAGACGTGGAACTTTCCGAAAGAAGATTGCGCGGCGCTGCCCATTGCGAATACGACGACGGAGTTGCTGGCGAAGTGGTTCGCGGGGCGGCTGGTCCTGGAATTGGAAAAGCAGTACGGATACACGCCGGAGGTGATGCGGGTCGAAGTCGAAGAGGCGACGGGGCAATCGGCGACGTTCGCGATCACCCGGTGAAGAAATCGGCGACGGTGCAAGTGAAGCCGGGCAAGATGGTCTCGGCGGTGAGGATCGCTTCCGCTTCGAGTACCGTCGATTTCAGCTTGCTATCGTAGACGGTCACCGTGCAATCGTCGGGATCGACGACCCAAACCAATCGTACTCCGCCGGCGAGGTACTCGTGGGCCTTGGCACGGAGTTCGGATTTGGTATCCGATGGCGATCTCACTTCGACGCAGAGATCGGGTGGGAGATTGTGGTAAGCAATGATCTCGACACCGAAGGGCAAGCGTCCCGCGCTGTAGAAGCTGACGTCCGGCCCGCGCACGGTGTCCGGGTCGCGCTCGGTGACGGCCCCGCTCTCGGTCACCACGCGACCAAGCTTGTTTCTGAGTGCGTGCACTCGAAGGAGGGAACCCACGGCGAGTTGAACTTCACCATGTCGAAATCCGGGCGGCGGCATGAATTCGATCTCCCCTTTCACGAGTTCGTACTTTCCGTCTTCGTACTCTTCGGTCAGGAAAAACTCTTCCGCCGTCATCGGCTTGGTGGCCACGG
>JANOSQ010000066.1:0-10061 GCA_031415915.1 Fimbriiglobus sp.
GTCACGGGCACCGCGTGCGCTTTTGTGAATTCGCTTTCAACTCTCAACAAAATCGAGTCGCCTTTCGGCGAAATCCGAGGGGTGGCGCGGACGACAAAACTCTCGAGCCCGCTAAACACTTCGGTGAACCCGGTCTGATTGTCGGTCAGCGTCAAATGGGGGCGCGACAGCACGTCGATCCCTCCGCCCTGCTTCTCGCGCCGGATCGCGATGGAGAGCATCGCCGCTTCCCGCGGCGTCAGCACCCAGTTTTCGCCCTCGCCGAGTCCGATGTCCTTGGCGAAGTCGGCGGGGGCTTCAAACACGACCAACACGGCATGCACGCTCGGCAATTGCTTGTCCAAACCGGCCAACAACTCGGCGACCCTCTTCTGCACCGCCGCGTCCCCCGACACGAACAGCGAATTCGTCACCGGCTCGGCGACCATTGTGGTGTTGCGTTTCTTGACTCCGGCATCCGCCGCGAGGGCTTTGACGACATCGGCGGCCGCGGCGTTCCTCAGCTTGTAAACGGTCGCGGGTTGAGCCTCTTGACCGTAGGCGCTGCCGGGCAATCCAAATGCGAGAAGTATCAGCAGGCGGCGGGGGTTCATCGCAGTGTCCTCGATTTGTGGAAGCGGACGCTCTATACCGAGCTTCCAAACCTGGACAAGCCGAACCGCGTTGCCGCGCGGCCGACTCGCCCGCAAGGCGCATTCAATCCCCCGACCATTCCCGGCGTTGGCGGCTGGAGGGGATCTTCAGCGCCTCGCGATACTTCGTCACCGTGCGGCGGGCGATCTTCAAGCCCGCGTCGGTGAACTTGTGCATGATGTCTTCGTCAGACAGGGGCGATTTCTTGTCCTCGGCCGCGATGATCTCCAACAGCCTCTGGCGGATCGTTTCCCAAGCGACATCTTCGCCGGTCTCTTGGTTTTTGGTGCCGCCGCCGAAGAAGCGCCGCAGGGGGAACAGCCCGCGCGGCGTTTGCACCCATTTGTCGTCGACGGCCCGGCTGACGGTCGTGACGTGGACGCCGACGATCTCCGCGATCTGCTCCATTTTCAACGGGTGGATGAACTCCGGCCCCTTGTCCAAGAACTCGCGCTGGTGGTTGATGATCGCCTTCGTCACCTTGATAAGCGTGGCCCGGCGCTGTTCGATCGCGCTGAGCAGCCAATTCGCCGCTTGGAGCTTTTCTTTCAACTTGTCCCGGGCCGCCTTCGGTTGGCTGCGATCCTTGGTCACCCCGATGTAGCGCTTGCTCAGCCGGATGCTCGGCAGCCAGTCGTCGGTCAGGCGGATTTCGAAATCGTCGGTGTCCGTGCGCTCCACGATGATGTCCGGGACGACGTACCGCGTGCTCTCGGCCGCGAAAACCCCGCCCGGTTTCGGGTCGAGCTTCCGCAGTTCTTCGATGGCCTCTTGAATCGCATCGAGGCTGAAACCGGTGCGCTTCTGCACGAGGGGCAACCGGTTGTACGCGACGTCTTCCAAGTGGTTGGAAATCAGCGAGCGCAGCAACTCGGCGTGCGGCGTCTCGCCCGTCACTTGCAGAATCAGGCATTCCTTGACATCGCGGGCGCCGACCCCGGCGGGTTCGAGCGACTGGACGACTTTGATCGCGCTCTCGATTTCGTCGGGGGCGACCGGCCGCTTGGCGTAGCTCTGCGTCAATTCTTCGATTGAGATCGGCTGGAGGGATTTCGGTGAATCGGGGTCGTGGCGGAGCAAGTACCCGTTGTCATCCAAGTGGGAAATGACGAAGCGGACGAGGTCGCTCTCCGAGTCGCCGATTTCCAAATAGCCGAGTTGCTCCGCGAGGTGCTCGTGCAGCGTGAGCGGTGCTTCTTCGATGTTCTGCAGCACGTCGAGCTTGCGCTCGCCGAGTTCGTCGATAGCCCCCCGGCTCGGCCGGCTCTCGGAATCGAAGTGGTCGCTCCAGTCGTTGTTGAGTTCGTCGAGCCGGGCGAATTCGGCGTCCCCCGATTCGTCGTGCTTCAAGATGCCGTCGGGGTTGAACTCGGGTTCCCCCTCGACCGGTTCTACCTCTTTTTTCTTGGTGTCGTTCTGTTCGAGAAACGGATTCTCTTGGAGTTCCTCTTGGACGCGGTCGAGCAAATCGGTGATCGGCAGCAAGAGCACCTTCATCGATAGGATCATCCGCCGCGAGAGCTTCTGCTCTTGGCGGTAATCCATCCGTTGTCCCATGCCTAAACCCAGACCGCTCATCCTCGATAATCTCCAATTGGATACAAACCAAAACGGTTCACCGCAGAGAAAGAAGAGGGCACATGAGACAGATTTGAACCCATGCGCTTCCGATCCTTCCTTCCTCCCGTGCTCTCTTCTTTCTCTGCGGTATAAATTCTTTTGATCTCAGATGACCCGCCGGCCTTCCAAGGCGTCCGCGAGCATCTGCGAGTTCGCCAATTCCAGCGACGACCCCGTCGGCAATCCGCGCGCGAGCTTCGTGATGGTCACGTTGCTCCCCGTCAAGAGGGTCGAGGCGAACAGCGCTGTGCCATCGCCTTCGAGCGTTGGACTGGTCGCCAGGATCACTTCCTTCACCCCGCCGCGCTTGACGCGATCCGCGAGCGGGGACAGGTTCAACTTCTCCGGCCCGAACCCGGCCAGCGGATCGAGCCGGCCGCCGAGCACGTGGTACAGCCCGCGGAAGCTGCCGATGCGCTCGAACAGCGTGACATCGCGGGACGATTCCACCACGCAGAGCACCGAGGCATCCCGGCGCGGGTTCGAACAGATGTTGCACAGCTCCTGATCGGTCAGGTTGAAGCACTCCCGGCACGGGTGCACACGGTCGATCACGGTTCGCAGCGCCGCCGCGAGGTCGATGGCCACTTGGCGATCTTCGTGGAGCAAGTGGTGCACGATCCGCTCCGCGCTCTTGGGGCCGATGCCTTTGAGCTTGGCGAATTGCGCCAGCAATTCCGGAATGGGGGTGATAGGGCCTTGCACGGGAGCTATCGACTCTCGGGAGGTTTGTCCGGTTGTGCCGGCGGGGGCGCAACTTCAACCGGCGGGTCGAAGCGCATTGGTCTCAACACGAGTTTGGGGGTGTCGTCGGGCCAAGTTCGCCGTCCGAAGAGTTCGACGAATTCCAAGGGCGGAATTTTTCCGCCGCGCGGCGGTGGCGGATCGATTTTAGGTTTCATAAGCGACCTCGAAGTATTCGACGGCGAGCGGCTCGGCCGGGGTATCAACAATCGGAATATCCAAATCGTACAATCGCATCGCGTATCGGCCAGCACCCAAAATCGGGACATTTCTCAATGCAAAAACGTAGTCTCGCACCGATTCTTGTTCTCGAAAGTGCACGGTGAACGGACCGTAGACTTCGACTATTACTTCTTCGGAATCGCCGATTCCATCGAGCCATGTCACTTGGATTTCAAATTCTCGACTCCCCAGCCCGCCATAGAAACGAGCGAATACACACATTGAATCAATCGGTTTTGGAAATGTCGGCTCGGGCTCGAGTCGGGATTCTACAGCGAACCGATATCCAACTCCGAGCAACGAATAGTGGTTCGTCGGCTTCGCGGGAGATTCGACGATTGCGCTCCGGCAGAGGATCCAATGGTGTATCACCGGTACTTCGGCGGGCTCGGATTCTGTTTCTTCGGTCATGATTTCCTTCCGACCGTATTGTTCACGACCCCATCATTCCGCCGAGCATCCCGGCGGGTAGGCCCATGTTGGACGCCATCTTCGCCGTCTCGGCGGCGAGGAGATCGCGGACTTTGCCGAGGGCTTGGTTGGTCGCGGCCATCACGAGGTCTTCGAGCATCTCGCGGTCGTTGAGTTTCAGGGCGTCTTCGCCGATCTTGCACGAGAGGATTTCCATCTTCCCGTTGGCTTTCACGGTCACCATCCCGCCGCCGGCGGTGCCTTCCGCCGCGATGTGGGGGATCGAAGCTTGGAACTTCTGCATTTCTTCTTGGATCTTGGACTTGTTGCCCATCAGACCCATCATCGCGCTGAGTTCTTTCAACATGCTCGAACCCCGTCAGGTGTGTTGATCATTCGTCGTCCGGCTCGGTCGCCGGTGCCATCTCGTCTTCGTCCGCCACGTCCGCCGGGGCGAGCGCTCGAACCGGGTTGGGGTCGAAGCCATCTTCAACCTTCATCAACTGAGCCCCCAAAACATCCACCGCCGCTTGGATGAACGGCAGTTGCAAGAAGTCGCTCCGTTTGGACGCCGGCGAGTTCCCTTTGCCGTTTGCACCCGCGGCCGGCGTCGCTTTCGGATCCGGGGGCAGCTCATCGATGCGAACTTGCCAGTCCAACCCGGTGATCTTCTTCAGCGTCTTGCGGATCTCCTCGATGTTGCGGTCGTTCCGCAAGTACTCCACAGCGGGAGTATAACCACTCGGGAACCGAATTGCCAACGCAGTTGGCCCGAGAATTGCTGGAAGCATGTGGGTTTCGTTGAGTCGCGCCGAAATGACCGGCCCCACTTCCGCTCGCAACCTCGGCCACAACTCTTGAATGTCTTTCGGGTTAGCGAACGCTGTTGCAGCGGTGGCCTTCGCGTCAACTTCGCTCGGAGTTTTTTTTTTCGGACTTTCAATCGCCGGTGTTGGGAGCTTCCGTGCTCCGTCTGCGGCAGGAGTTTCCGCCCCGCCCACCCACTGCGCCAGTTGAGCCACCGACAGCATCTCTTCCAAGCGGCTCAGTCGAACCAGAGCCATCTCGAGTAGGATTTGGGTGTGCGGACTGCCGCGCATCCGCAGCTTCGTCGTCGTCCAGATGTCCAACCCGGCGAGGATCGTGTCGAGACTCGCGGAACTCGTCGGCGACCCCGGCACGCCGATGCCGCCGAGCATGAGGCCGCGCCAGTGTTCGATGATTTGGTCGGTCAGTTCCCCGATTTGAAGTCCTCGGGCTGACGCCTCGGCCACCATTTCGAGCGCGCGGGCCGGTTCGCCACCCAGGACGGCCGCGGCCAATTCCTTCACCCACAAGTCGCTGGCGGTGCCGAAGAGGGAATGCACCCGCTCCGCGGTGAGGGGGCCGTCGCTGAAGCTCAGGAGTTGATCGAGCAGGGTCTGGGAATCGCGCATCGAGCCGTTCGCCCGTTTGGCGACGATTTGCAAAGCTTCATCGTCGGCCTGCAACCCTTCGCTCGCCACGATGCGCTTCAGGGCTTCGAAGATCTTGCCGGCGTTCACCGTCGCAAAGTCGAAGCGCTGGCAGCGGCTGAGGATCGTGATCGGGATCTTCTGCACTTCGGTCGTGGCGAGGATAAACTTCACGTGCGCCGGCGGTTCTTCGAGCGTCTTGAGCAGGGCGTTGAAGGCCCCGGTCGTCAGCATGTGGACTTCGTCGATGATGTAGATTTTGAACTTGGCCCGCGTCGGTCGGAAGCCGACGTTGCTGCGGAGATCGCGGGCTTCGTCCACTTTGTTGTTGCTGGCGCCGTCGATCTCGATGGAGTCGACATCGTCGCCGTGGGCGATGCTCTTGCAGATGTCGCACTCGTCGCACGGGGTCGCCGTGGGGCCTTTCACGCAGTTGAGCGCCTTGGCCAAAATCCGCGCCGCCGAGGTTTTGCCGACCCCGCGGGCCCCCGTGAACAAGTAGGCGTGGGCGATCCGCCCCGAGGCGATGGCGTTGGTCAGCGCCGCGGCGACGTGCTCTTGGCCGATGAGTTCGGCGAATTGCTGCGGCCGATAGCGCCGGGCGACGACGGTGTACCCCGCGGGCTCCGGGTAATCGGGAGTTGCGGGCGCATCGGAAACGAGTGGTGCCGGTTTCGGTTTGGGGTCTTTCGCTTTGGCCATGGGGAAATGGTATCCGGCACCGGCTCCATCGCACAATGTCCGTTGCCGGCCAACAGAAAGAAGAACGCGGATGGCGCGGAAGAAAGGCGGGATGAGTACGATCTGAAACAGTGCAGGCTCAAATCCTTATCATCCCGCCTTTCTTCCGCGTCATCCGCGTTCCTCCGATGTCTCGACCATCAATTCACTTCAGCTCACGCAGGTAAATGTTTCGCAATTGCAGCCCTTCGGATGGCATGAACTTCAACGCGGTGCCCGGTTCGGCGAATTCGAACACCGCCCGGTTCCATTCGCCGATCTTCGCCCCTTCGACCTTCTCGGCGAACCGGGCCGTGCCCAAGCGCACTTCGCAACTCGCGGCGCTCTTCGCGGGCAATTTCCAATCGAAGAGCACCTCGTACTTCTTTGGCTCGATCTTGATACTCAAGTCGTCGTCGCCCTTACAGGCCAGCGTTTCTCCTTGCACGACCCACGTTCCCTGCTTGCAGCGCCATTTGCCCATGGAAACGTGGTCGAACAAGTTGACGTGCCCATTGCGTTCGGTGGCGATCTCCGCCGGTTTCGGGTTCGTACTCGGCAGTTCCTTGAACTTGAAGTTGCGGTAATGGCACTCCGCCCCCTCGCTCTCGATGGCGATGTATCCCTTCCGCGGCGAGCACTCGCTGACGCCCGAAACTTCTTTGCCGTTCACGCTCAGCTTGATCGTCCCGTCGTTGGCGACGATCTTGTAGTGGTTCCATTCGCCGCCCCCCTTGGCCCGGTTCTCGCTCGGCAAACAGCGCTCGTACCCCTTGGGGTGCGGGCGGTCCGGTTTGCACTTCGCCCCCCAGATGCTGAAGATGTCGCCGTGGTTCGTGGCCCAGCCGACGTCCGGGTAGTTGACGAGGACTTGGACTTCGATGCCGCGGGTGAAGGGCGTGCCGACGGCCGGGAGGGAGTCGCACCAGAGGAAGATCCCGGAGTTGCCGACTTCTTTTTTGTTGATGTGCATCCACTCGACTTCGAGTTCGAAGTTCTCGTACTGCTTGTCGGTGTGCAGGATGCCGATCGGCTTGCCGGTGGTGATGAGTTCCTTGTCCTTGACGGAGAAGGTATCCGCGGCGCAGTTGCTGTTGTGCCAGCCGGTCAGATCCTTCTCGTTGAAGAAGGGAGCGGGCTTGGGCTCCTCCGCCGCCGGGACGAGGGCGAGCGATGCGAGGAGGACGAGCGGGGCGAGTTTCCAGATCATGGGAGAGGCTCCGGGATGGGTTATTCGTCAGCGAGGGAACTGTGCCAAGAGCCGGGGCGTTGACTGGTGTGCCGAATCGCGAGTACCACGATGTCTTCATCGTGGATTCGGTAGACGACTCGATATGTGGCTCGGAGAATCAACGCTTCCCGGAATTCTCCTGAAGCGACAGGCGGATCATCAACTGCCGAGAATAACCAAGGATTGGACTCAATTGCGTTGGTGGCCTCGAAGAGTTCTCTGACAAGTCTCAAACCCAAGCCCGGCCGAGCGGATTCCAGTCGGGGAACGATTCGATCTAAATCGGTGTCAACGGTGCGGACGATGCGAAAGGTCATGATGGAACCTTCCCACCGAGATCCGCGATTCTTTGTTGCAACCGCTCAACGAACTCTTCGTAGTCATAGGCTTTGAGCTCGCCACGATCGTATGCGTCAACCCTGCTGAGAATCTCTGCCCATTCTGCTTTGCGGAATTTCCGTTCTGCTTGTTCTTCCTCCTCAAGCAGTTTTTTCAGCGACTGAAGACCTTCGGCGGGTAAGTTGCGCACTTGCTCTACCAAACCAGCCGTCAGTTCCGGGTACGTCGTTTCGGTGGCGTTCATCGCAGGTCTCCGAGGGGTTGCCCACATCTTACTCGATCCGTCCGCGGTTTTCCCCTGTCCGCCGTCCGCCTTCCCCGTTGAATGGAACTCACGATGAACGTCCTGATTCCCGAAGATGCGATCCGCGAACGCGTCCGCGAAATCGCCGCCGCGGTGAACGCCGATTTCGGCGAGCGCCTCTTCACGGTCGTCGGCATCCTCACGGGCAGCCTCGTTTTCCTCGCCGACTTGATCCGCCGGTTAGAGCACCGCCACCAGATCGGCTTGCTCGAAGCGAGCAGTTACCGCGGCACCGCGACCACCGCCGGCACGCTCGTGCTCAACACGGGATTGCTCCCCGAAGTCCGCGGGCGGCACATCTTGCTGCTCGACGACATCCTCGATACCGGCGCGACCCTCAGCCAAGTGACCGCCCACTTGCGGGGCCTCGGGGCCGCGTCGATCAAAACGTGTGTGCTTCTCCGCAAGATCGGCCGGCAGACGGTGGCCTTCGAACCCGACTACGTCGGCTTCACGATCCCGGACAAATTCGTCGTCGGCTACGGGCTCGACTTCAACGACGATTACCGCCATCTACCCTTCATCGGCGTTCTCCCCGACGAGACGGCGGTATGACCCAGCTCGGCCTCCCGCCCGAGGCCCAAATCCTCATGGCCGCAGGCGACTTCACCCCCGGCGACGGGATGCGGATGGCCGTGTGGGCCTTCGACGTGCTGAAATACGTCGCGCCGCACTTGCACCTGATTCTCGTGGGTGATGGCCCGGACCGCGAGCGCATCCTGCGCTTCGCTTGGTCGCTCGGCGCCGACGACCTCCGCGTCCACTCGCTCATCGGTGACAACCCGTTGTCGGCGATCGAGTCGGCGGACGTGATCTGGGGCACCCATCCGAAGGGCGGGGTCGGATTCTTGCGTGCGGCGGCTCTGTGCGGAAAACCTGCGCTGGCGCTCCGCACGGCGGATACGGAAGGCATCGACGGCGTGATCCTGACCCCATTCGGCGACGCGGTCGCATTGGCCACCGCGACGCGGAAGGTTCTCCAAGAGCTTGTTGCGCGGTAGCCGGCCGGTGTAGGATGTGGAAAGTCGAGGGCCACCTCTCCATGCTGCGGAACGTGCTGACGATGATCCTCGCGGGCGGTAAAGGCACCCGCCTCGAACCGCTGACGCGGGATCGCGCCAAGCCGGCCGTGCCCTTCGGCGGGCTCTACCGCATCATCGACTTCACGCTGTCGAACTGCCTCAACAGCGGCTTGCGCCGCGTGCTCGTACTCACCCAGTTCAAGTCGCGCAGCCTGGACCGCCACATCCGCCAAGGGTGGAGTTTCCTCACCCACGACCTCGGCGAAGGGATCGAAGTCCTGCCGCCCCAGCAGCGCATCGACGAGCACTGGTACAAGGGGACCGCCGACTCCATCTACCAGAACATCTACAGCATCGAGAAGGAGAACCCCGAGTACCTGCTCATCCTCGCGGGGGATCACATCTACAAGATGGACTACTCCGAGATGATCGCCGCCCATGCGACGAGCGACGCCGACCTCACCGTCGGCTGCATCCCCGTGCGATTGCGCGAGTGCTCTCAATTCGGCATCGTCCAGACGGACGCCACCGGCCGGGTTCTCGGCTTCCAAGAGAAGCCGCAATTGACCGACCCGATGCCGGGGGACACCGAGCACGCTTTGGGTTCGATGGGGATTTACGTCTTCAAGACGCGTATGCTCTTCGACCGGTTGTTCGAAGACGCCGCCGATGAAACCAGCAGCCACGACTTCGGAAATGACATCATCCCGACGATGGTGCGCGACGGGTACAACGTCCGGTCGTACCGCTTCCGGGATCGCAATGGAAAGCCGCACCCCTACTGGCGCGACGTCGGCACGCTCGACGCCTACTTCCAAGCGAACCTCGACCTCGTCGCGGTCGAACCCGTGTTGAACCTCTACGACGAAACGTGGCCGATCCGCACCTTGCATCTGCAAAACCCGCCGCCGAAGTTCGTTCACATGGGGGTCGGCCCGCCCGGTTACACCCAGCGCGGCGAAGCCCACGACAGCATCGTCTCGGCCGGGTCCATCATTTCCGGGGGCCAAGTGCGCCGGAGCATCCTCTCGCCGCGGGTTCGGGTGAACAGTTACGCCGTCGTCGAGGATTCCATCTTGTTCGAAGGGGTCGATGTCGGCCGCTACTGCCGCATCAAACGGGCGATCATCGATAAGGACGTGAAGCTGCCGCCGTACACCGTACTGGGCTTCGACCACGACTTCGACCGCCGCCGCGGTTTCCTCGTCACGGAATCGGGGATCGTGGTCGTGCCGAAGGCCGAATCGCCCGAGGCATTCCAAGCTCCCAATACGCTGCCCTATTGACCGGTCCATCTTGCGTGGCGGCAAGCTTCCCAACTTGTCGACAAGTCCGAGACGAGTCGCTTCCGTTACCCGGCA